>NZ_JAJTMY010000001.1:0-300000 GCF_021300615.1 Helicobacter anatolicus | reverse complement strand
TCCATAATAATTTCTTCACTCATTTGCACTAACTTTACCCTACCCTTTTGCCTCTCTCCTTCATTGCCATATTTCATCTTGTCTAATACACCTCTGTATTGAGGATCAAAAAATGCCAAATCAATGCTTGTATTTTGAATTTGTGAGAGGAGTTCTAAGCCACAGATGTTAAGGGGTTTATTAAGTAGGGATTGCATAAAAATATTTACTTTTCACCAAAGCTATCAAGCCATTTTTTAAATTTTTTGTAAAATACAAACCCCACACGATGCAAATTTTTCTGCTCTAATATAATTTGATCTTGATAAACAATATTTTTTTTACAATCCTTTAGCATTAAATCCACCACCTCACTATCTCCATTTTTTTGGAACTTAATCTGCCAAAATGGATAATTTTCTGTAAGTTTTTCATCAATAATAGAAAATTTTGCAATTTCTTTTTGCAAAGCATTCCGCGCTAAGATCTCTCCATCATTTATCTTGATATTAATCTTTGGCATTGGTCCATTTTTTTGCAAAATTTCTATAAATTTATCCAAATCTTTTTGTACATAGCGTGTGTGTGAAAAAGTTTCATAGATACCAATATTTTTATAAATTTTATCCACAAGGGTTTTTAAATTTGCAAAAATATCTGGGGTAATAATTGTGCAAATTTCTGGATGCAACGCCTTTGCTCTTTCAAGATCTGTATAAATATTTTTTTGCACCTGTGTTAAAAAAGTTTGTTTATTTAATCCCACTTGCATATAATATATTCCATCACTAAACTCTTGTTGCAATACCTTAACACCCAAAAGTTCAATATCTGAAATATCCAAAAAAACTTGATTTTGTGCATGCGTACTAATTTCTTCATCCTTTCTTTGCGTGTTAATAGAAAGAGAGCTATTTATATTGACATTTATAAGACTTGCCAAATCAGAGAATGCATGAGACTTTGCTTCTGTCATATTTTTAGCACTACCATTTCCAATCAACAACATGGAATCTTGTGTATTGCCAAACCATTTTGGTACTTCAGCACTTAAAAATACACAAACTCCTAGAAAAAAAAGGATTTTCTTCATTCTTGCTCATCTAAAATTTTGCTTGGATCAAGGGTTTTAAATTGCTTTGCAAGTTTATTTTGTAAATCTTTTGTCGCTTCTTTTTCCAATTTTACAAGAATATAAATTCTTATTCCCGCATCATCAATCCAAGTTTTTTCTGTTTTTACACCTTGTAAATTTCTTTGTGCTGCTTCTTTGATTGTATTACTTACTTCTTCCTTGATTTGTCCATCAGTTCTTACAGCTTGTTTTGTAAGATTACTTAATACTCTGGCTTCAATCCTCTTTGCAAGTTCTGCTCTAGCAGCAGCAGTAGCCTCAGTTCTTGCAAATTGTACATTTTTATCAACAATTGGTGCATCACCTACTGCACTATATCCACCATCATGCCCATCAATTACCCATTGTGGTGCACTTTCCCAACCTACTGCTTCTCTTGCCTCCTTGCTAATATTATTTCCTGCACATCCTGCCAACATTAATCCTATAGCACTAGTTAATAAAATTTTTGAAAACTTTGTCATTTTTTCTCCTATTTAAAAATTTAATTGTATAAAAATACTATGGTTTTTACCACAAATTCCCCTTTCCTAATTTTGAAATTTCTTTTTGTTCATCCCAAATCACTTCCCCAGATTTAATATCTGTCAAAGTCAATAAAATATAATAATCTACTTTTTTTACATTTCCATTGCGATAAATTCTCTGTCCAATTTTACCTGATAAAGAAAGTGACGGAGCACTTAGCGTCCCCTCCTCTGCGGTAGTATATTGGTCAAATTCTTTATCATTACGCAATTCTCTTGCATCACTAATCATATGATCTTTACTTCCCCCACTTCTTGCCACCGCCAAAGTAAGCTTGAATTTGCCACTTTTACGCATTGCTCGCGTAAGTTCTCTACTTAAACTCTCTACATCAATTTTTTGCGTTGTATCGTTTATAACATCAGAGATTGCCACTACTTTTGGCATCCCTGTTTTGATTTTTTGGACATAAGGATCTTGCAATAAAGAATCTACCATTCCCTGCATCAAATCTTTCAAATTATTATAATCAAGACCCATAGTGTGAAACTCTGCATTAGAATCAATTGTCTTAGCCATAGGTGTACAACCCGTCAAAGCCAAACAAACTACAAAAGCACCAATTTTATAAAATATTTTAGATTTTTTCATTATCTCTCCTTTCAGTTTAATATTCTCATAAAAACTTCATGACCAAGATTTCTTACATAAATAATGTGATCTTCTTCCTGATTATTAAGACTAAATTTTATCCTATTTTTTCCATCAATCACAAGCTCTTTTTCACCATCAAAATTTTCAAAACAAAATAAGATTCTAACTAGAGAAAAAAATATAATATTTCAGAGCCATTAATAGTACATAAGTTGAAAATGGCTATACTTATAAGATGAT
This sequence comes from Helicobacter anatolicus, assembly GCF_021300615.1. Classification (NCBI taxonomy): domain Bacteria; kingdom Pseudomonadati; phylum Campylobacterota; class Epsilonproteobacteria; order Campylobacterales; family Helicobacteraceae; genus Helicobacter; species Helicobacter anatolicus. The sequence continues at coordinate 297,524 of NZ_JAJTMY010000001.1, read as the reverse complement.
AATGTTGTGAATGAAGATTTTGAAGAGCCAAAAGCATTAAATATTTACTAAAACTTCTTTTACAATACCATAAGATAAAGTTTTAGAGTGTCTTTATAAAATCTAGAATCACTCTTAAACCATATAATATTGTTATGGTGTGCAAAAAACAAAATACTTTTTAGTTTGCCACCAGCCTTTGTATACGCAAATTTAAATAGTGGTTTTAAAGCTTTGAGCATAAAAGGATATCTCACGCAGCTTTAGCAGCCACTAAGTAATTTGATTTTATGATTTTTGAATGAAAAATAGGTTTTTTCAAAATTAAGTCCTAAATACTAACATTACTCTAAAGGAGTGTAATGGTAAATATTCTAGCATGGTTAAATTTTTTTATTGCAGATATTCGAGATGGTTTTGGCCCTTATCTTGGTGTGTTTTTAAGGGAACTTGGTTTAGGCGAAGGACGGATTGGGCTTTTTAGCACCATAGCCAATCTTATTGCTTTAAGCCTTGCTATTCCTTTTGGTATACTTATAGATAAAACTAAAAACTTACGCGCATGGATTGGCATTTGCATTCTTGGAATCATGAGCACACTTTTATTGAGCTTTTTTCTACCATCATTAAAGAGTGCATTTTTAGCACAGCTTGCCATTGCTCTTGGTGGAGCATTTTTGGCACCAGCATTTTTAGCTCTAACTCTTGGTGTGGTCGGTCAAGCCCATCTACCCTCGCAATTTGCCAGAAATGAGGCATACAGACATTTTGGTGCAGTAGTGGCATCTTTGGTATGCTTTTTTGGTGCATTATATTTTGGAATGGGTAGTATCTTTGGCATCATGGTAGGTTTTAGTAGTATAGCCTTAATTTTATTAGCTCTTTTGCGTCATACAGAATCAAATTCAACAAAGCCTTATATTTTAGATCATAAAAACAATACCAAAACTTCAAGCAAAAATCTAAAAAGCCTTGAGGTTGAAAGGTCTCATATTTTAAAGGTTTTATTAGATTCTCGTGTACTTTTTATGGGAGTAGTATTATTTTTATTTCACCTTAGTAATGCCGCAATGCTTCCATTATTAAGCCAAAAAGCGCATGCTATGGGTGTGGATTCTACTGGTGCTTATGCAGCAATTACCATTGTAATTGCTCAAAGTGTGATGATTATAGTTTCTTTTTGGTGCGGAAAATATCTAAACACCTCTACTCACCTTTGGCGATCTTTAATGGCAATTTGCTTTTTTGAATTAATCCTTAGGGGTATTTTAGCAGCCTGTTTTAATGGCGTGATAGCCATGATATTTATACAAATTTTAGATGGCATAGGTGCCGGAATTAGTGGAGTTTTAGCCCCTGTGCTTTTAGCCCATTTGCTTTCAAAAAATACAAGAATGGCTACAGGAGTAAGTGCTAGCCTCGCTATGGGTGGTGTGGGAGGAGCACTAAGTTCTAGTTTGGGTGGAATTCTAGCAGAGTACTTTGGATATTTTTATGCTTATGCGACACTAGGAAGTGTAGCATTTTTAGGTTTAATAGTATGGTGGTTTGGTAGTAGAGTTTTTCTCAAAGAATAGCTTTGCTATAATTTTAAATCTTGATTATATAAAGCATATGAGGGCTATAGAATCAATTTGATTGGGTGCAAAAGATTTTTTCAAAATCATTTAATCCCAAGTTGTTACTGAAAGTAATTTTACACACCAAAAGGCTTTAAGAATTTCAAAAATTCTCAAATAAAAACTTTTAAATCTTTCAGTTTAATATTCTCATAAAAACTTCATGACCAAGATTTCTTACATAAATAATGTGATCTTCTTCCTGATTATTAAGACTAAATTTTATCCTATTTTTTCCATCAATCACAAGCTCTTTTTCACCATCAAAATTTTCAAAACGCATTATATAAAATGCATTTGGCAATGCTGTAATCATTCTAGTATCTGCACTAATTACTGCCCGATGTAATAAACTCAACAAAAATCCCAACCCTTTATATCCTGCTTGTTTCCCTCCTTGTTCTACAAGATAAGAGGTAATTGCTGGGGGCACACTTCTTGCGATTGCACGAATACGCACACCTGGCATTCTTTTGTTAAATTCTGTTTCAATCAAAGCCTGCATATCAAAAAATTTTGTCGCCCTAATACTATCTACCTCATAAATTTGTGAAAAATCCACTCCATCAAGCAACACAGGCTCTGCATAATTCAAAAGCACACCACCACTAAGTGCTGCTGCTGCTATTCCGATTGTTTCTGCAGATTTTTTATCTTGAAAAGCAAGAATTGCTGCTGCCATTCCACCAAAATTTAGAAAGGCTGTAGGATCCATTGGCAAAGGAATTGAAAAAGCAATACTATCTTTAAAAGCACTTCTACCATCCTCAATAATCATCCAAGTATAACGCTTAGTATCCCCTTGTTTTCTTGCTGTAAAAATATTTTTATCTTCTTTGGGAATAAGCGCTAAAAAATCATTGCCTAGAGAATGAATACCTGCAAAATTCCCTTGTATCATTTCAAACAAAAACTTCATATACACAATCATTGGATTAATAAAATTTTCTTGCACTAAGCTTAAATTTATATCTTTTGATTTTGCAAGAGATATTCCCACGGCAAGATATTGTTCATCTTTTGGCGTCTCTTCACTAATTTTTTGCATATCTAAAAGTTTTTCCTCTCTTTCTTGCAATTCTTTAGCATAATAATCTTTTGCATCATTTTGACGCTCTAGGGCTTGATTGAAAAAGATTCTCGCATCATTTTGTTTGCCATTTCCCATCGCATCTAAAGCAAGATAATAATTCACCATACTTGCTTCATAAAGATAAATAGGATAAGGCAAAATACTATCGCTTGTCAAAATTGATGCTGTAGTCTGAAAAAAATTTTTTATAAAACTTTTGATATTTTCTTGCATTAAAGAATCTGCTAGATTTAAATATCTTGATGCATCTTTTTCATTAAGATAAAATCCGCTCACACCCGCTTGTACCTGCCATAATAAATTATCTGCATCTTGTTTTACCTCTCCTTGTGAAGAATCAATATTTTCTTCTACTCTATTTTTAGCAATTCCATAAGCCCCACTTGCATCGCCACCATAATAAGCCTCATTAAATTTTTTTAAAGTACCCCCTGAACATCCAAAAAACATAAATAAAAGCAACAAAAATAAAATTTGTTTACAGATCACATGAAAACTCACGATACACCTCATCTTAAATTTTAAAATCCAAAAAACTTTACAGAAATTTTACAATCCCTATATCCAAAAATTACATGCCATTTTTATACTCCTTCTTACATAAACCAAAAAAGGAAAATTATGAAAAACTGGCTCAAATCTCTAATTACACTAGGTCTTATCTATCAATTTGCAAATGCTGAGGCCATCAGTGTTATATCTCGCGAAGAAGGATCTGGAACACGAGGTGCTTTTATTGAATTATTTCAAGTAGAAAAAATCAATAAAAAAGGAAAAAAGATTGATAATACCACCAAAAGAGCAGAAATTACAAACTCAACTTCTGTGGTTTTAAGCACAATAGAAGGGAATAAAAATGCTATTGGTTATATTTCCTTAGGCTCTTTAAACGATAATATCAAACCCTTAAAAATAAATCAAGTTCTCCCAAATGCAGAAAATATAAAAAATAAAACCTATCCTATTGCACGCCCCTTTAATATTGCAATTACAAAAAATACCACAAAAGTAGCAAAAGATTTTATCAATTTTATTTTAAGTAAAGAGGGGCAAAAAATCATAGATTCTAAAGGGTATATCAGTCTTGATACCACAACAAATTTCCAAAAAACCCCTATCAAAGGTAAAATCACAATTTCAGGATCATCTTCTATCACTCCTATTATGGAAGTTCTAAAAGAAGCATATGTAGCACTAAATCCAGAAGTAGAGATAAAAATCCAACAAAGTGATTCTACAACAGGTGCAATTTCTGTTTTACATGGACTTAGTGATATTGGAATGATTTCACGCGATCTTAAAGAAAGTGAAAAGGAAAAAGGGCTTATTTCTGAAGTAATTGCAATGGATGGAATTGTGATTATTATCAACAAGCAAAATCCTATCAACTCCCTTACAAAAGAGCAAGTAAAAGAGATATATACAGGCAATATCACAGATTGGGATACCCTAAAATAAAGGCTTTTTATGCTGGATCTAAAAGAAAAACTCGCGCATGGAATGTTTTTATTCTGTGCGTGTATATGTATCATCTGTGTTGCATTAATCTGTATTTTTTTATTTGCAAATGGGATTCCTGCTATTAAAGAAATTGGATTGTTTGATTTTTTATTTGGTGTAAATTGGGCACCACTTGATGAAGAATTTGGAATCTTTCCTATGATTATAGGGAGTATTTATGTTACTGCAGGGGCAATTTTTTTTGGCGTGATATTTGGGGTTCTTTGTGCAATATTTTTATCAAAGTTTTGCCCTTTATATTTAAATAAAATCCTAAATCCTATCATCCATCTTATGGCAGGAATCCCCTCCATTGTTTATGGGTTTTTCGGTCTCGTAGTAATAGTCCCTCTTGTGCAATATTATTTTGGAACCAGTGGCAAAGGTATTTTAAGTGCATCATTGCTTCTTGGTATCATGATCCTACCCACCATTATTAGCATTTCAAAAACTGCAATAGATTCTGTCCCCACAAACTATTATGAAGGAGCATTAGCACTGGGAATTACCCATGAACGCAGTGTGTTTTTTATTCTCCTTCCTGCGGCAAAATCTGGAATTTTAACAAGTATTATTTTAGGTATTGGTAGAGCAATTGGTGAAACAATGGCAGTAGTTATGATTGCAGGAAATCAAGCCATTATTCCACAAAGCATCTTAGATGGCACAAGAACACTAACTGCAAATATTGTCTTAGAGATGGGATATGCTACAGACTTACACCGCAATGCACTATTAGGCACTGCTGTTGTACTTTTTGTCTTTATATTAATGATAAATATCTCTTTTTCACTTATTTGTAGGAGAAAATCATGAAAATGCACAAAGATACACTTTCTTTATTTCTTTTATTTTGCACATATAGTGCAATTTTTATAGTAGTCTGCATCTTTACAATCTTAATAGGATATATTCTTTTTAAAGGAATCCCTGCATTACAATGGCAAAATTTCTCCCCCACTTATAATAGCGTTAATGTCTCCATGCTACCTGCAATCATTAATACTATTTTTATAGTATTTGCAAGTTTATTGCTAAGCACTCCTATAGGGGTTTTTGGTGCAATCTATCTTGTAGAATATGCGAAAAAAAATAGCAAATTCCTCATGCTTATTAATCTTATGACAGAAACACTATCAGGAATCCCCTCCATTGTTTTTGGATTATTTGGATATCTTTTATTTGTCGTATTTTTTGGGTTTGGATATAGCTTTTTTAGTGGAGTTTTGACCCTAAGTATCATGATTTTACCACTAATTATAAAAACAACACAAGAAGCACTTATGTCTGTCCCTGTAGGATATAAAGAAGGAAGTTTTGCACTAGGAATTGGAAAACTCAAAACAATCTTTTATATCATTTTACCCTCAAGCCTCTCAGGGATTATTAGTGGAATCATTCTAAGCACAGGGCGCATTATCGGTGAAAGTGCTGCATTAATTTACACTTCAGGCACATTGGCACAAATTTTTCAAAGTGGATTTGATTCAGGGAGAAGTTTAAGTGTGCATATGTATGCGCTACTTTCAGAAGGACTATATATCAATCAAGCTTATGGTGCAGCAAGTATTTTGCTTGTAGTTGTAATTTTACTAAATCTTTTATCAACTCTTAGTATTAAATATTTTACAAAAGGAAGAACATGCAAAAGCTAGAAATCAAAAATTTCAATCTTTTTTACGAAAATTTTCATGCCATAAAAAATATTAATCTATCTATACAGGAAAAAGAAATTACAGCATTTATTGGGCCTAGCGGGTGTGGAAAAAGCACACTTTTAAAATCTATAAATCGCATGAATGATCTTGTAGATGGATGTAGAATTAATGGGGAGATTCTTTTCAATGGACAAAATATTTATGAAAAAACAAATCTTAATATTTTACGAAAAAAAATTGGGATGATTTTTCAAAAACCAAATCCATTTCCTATGAGTATTTATGACAATATCGCCTTTGCCCCCAAAACACATGGAGTAAAAAACAAAGTCAAATTAAATGAAATTGTTGAAGAATCTCTCAAAAAAGCTGCAATATGGGATGATGTCAAAGATAGACTACATAAAAGCGCCTTGGGTCTTTCTGGAGGACAACAACAAAGATTATGCATTGCTAGATCACTTGCAATTTCTCCAGAAATTTTATTAATGGATGAGCCAACAAGTGCTCTTGACCCCATCTCAACAATAAAAATAGAAGATCTTATCTTAGAACTTAAAAAACACCACACCATTATTATTGTCACTCATAACATGCAACAAGCCGCAAGAATTTCAGACAAAACAGCATTTTTTCTCCTAGGCGAGGTTATAGAATTTGGAGAAACAAAGCAAATTTTTTCTAAACCAAAAGAGAAAAAAACAGAAGATTATATCACAGGGAGATTTGGATAATGCGAACACTTTTTAATCATCAACTTGAAACACTAAATACAGAACTTATTAAAATGGGTGGATTATGTGAGGAAATTATTTTACTTGCAATTCAAGCATTAAATCATTTTCAAGATCACTATCAAGAGGCATATAAATTAGAAACTCTTATTGATTCTCAAGAGCGAAATATTCAAGATCTTTGTATGCAAATTTTATTGCAACAGCAACCTATTGCCACAGACTTAAGAAAAGTATATTCTGCATTAAAAATAATTTCTGATATGGAGAGAATTGGAGACATGTCTCTAGATATTACAAAAATTGCAAAAACTCTTCCTGTAAATTCTAATCTTGATATCAAAAATCTTGCAAATGGTATTATTGATATGGTTACAAAAAGCATTGATTGCTTTGTGAAACAAGATTTAAAAATCGTTCAAGAAGTCATCTTGCAAGATGATATAATTGACAAAGAATTTTATGCATTCAAACAAAAAATTATTACAAAACTTACAATGCATGCTGAAAAAAGTGAGGAGTATATCGATTATTTAATGATTGCTAAATATTTTGAAAAAATTGGCGATCATGCCACTAATATCGCAGAATGGGTATATTACTCTATAACAGGAAATGATCAAAATGATTTATATTCTTGAAGATGATAATAATATTGCTGAACTTATCACCTACACACTAAAAACACAAAATATGGAAGCAAAAGCCTTCCATATGCCATCAGATTTTTTTCAAGCCTTGCAAGAATTCCCTCCAAAATTAATTTTACTAGATATTATGTTGCCTGAGCAAGATGGCCTAAGCATCTTACAACAACTCAAAAACAAATCTCAAACCGCCAATATTCCTGTCATTTTACTCACCGCAAAAGATAATGAATTTGACAAAGTCAAAGGTCTTGATATGGGTGCAGATGATTATATTACCAAACCTTTTGGAATTCTAGAACTCCTAGCAAGAATCAAAGCTATTTTAAGACGCATTAATAACGACAAAAAAACCACCTTTATTTTTAAAGATTTTTATTTTGATGTACAAAAGCATATTGCCTCTATCAATAATATCCCTCTCAAACTCACTCTCAAAGAATTTAACCTTCTTTATCTTTTTTTATGCAATCCTAATATTGTTTTTACACGCGATCAAATTGCATCTTTAGTATGGAAAGATGATTGCGCTGGCGCTAGTCGCACAATTGATATACATATCAAAACATTGAGAAAAAAATTAGGAATCTACGGTGATTTAATCACTACCATTCGTGGTGTAGGTTATAAATTTGATAAAAAGATTTTAGAATGACAAAACGCATTTTTTGGGCGATTTTTTCTAGTGCATTACTGACTTTTTTTATCGGGGTTTTTTTATTTGGTTATTTTTTAGAACAAGAAATTCACAAAAAAATTTTACAAAACATGAAAGAAGAAGCCCGATTTATCAAAAATTATTTTCCCAATCTTCAAAAAATCACAAATCTTTTCACTTCTAACAGAATCACAATTTTGCAACAAAATGGTGAAGTAATTTTTGATAATAAAGTACATAAAGATCATTTAGATAATCATAAAAATAGGGAGGAAATTATCCAACTATCCCCAAACAAAGAAAAATTTATCACTCGCTATTCCCACACAATGCACCAAAAAACTTTTTACTATGCCACATATCTAAATAATGATACAATCTTGCGTATTGCAAACTATCAAGATAGTTTTTTACAGATTCTTAATAATGTTTTTTACTACCTTTTTGGTGTAATTCTTGCAATCTTATTCTTTTCTTATCTACTTTCTTCCTATCTCTCCAAGCTTATTATCAAGCCATTAAATCTTTTTGATTTTAATAAGCCTTCTATTCAAATTTATGATGAATTTCTCCCCTTTATTACCAAAATCACCCAACAAGAAAATATCATCAAAGAAAAAAATCAAACTCTAAAAAATAAGCAACTAAAACTTGAAGTTTTAATGCAAAATATGCAGGAATCTTTTTTAATTATTGATCATTCTTTTAAAATTGTTAGTTTTAACAAAAGCGCACAAAAACTTTTTGGTCCCATCACTCCTTATACCGATATCCTTACTATTAGTCGCAAAAAAGAAATCAAAGAAGCAATTACACAAGCCCTTAAAGGTAATCAAAGCGAATTAACCTTGCAATTTAATAATGCATATTATCAATTTCTTATCAGCACAATTTATGAAGAAAATAAAATCATGGGCGCAATGATTTTTATCCTTGATATAACAGAAAAAAAAGAGGTTGAAAATCTAAGAAAAGAATTTAGTGCTAATGTTTCCCACGAACTCAAAACTCCACTCACTTCAATTCTAGGATATGCAGAACTTATCAAAAATAATCTCGTAGATACAAAAGACATGTCAAATTTTGGAGATAAAATCTATCAGCAATCCCAGCATCTTTTAAATCTTATTAATGATATTATCAAAATCTCCAAACTTGATGAAAATCATTTCACAGAAGAAAAAGAACTTTTTTATCTCAAAGAAGTAGTAGAAAATGTATTGAGCCATCTTAATCATAAAGATATTACTATCACATTAGAAGGAGAATGTCAAATTTATGGTGTCAAAACACTAATCAAAGATCTTATTTTTAATCTCTGTGACAACGCTATTAAATACAATAAACCTCAAGGAAAAATTTTTATCACTCTCAAACAAAATAATAAAAATGCAAGTTTTAGCATTCAAGACACTGGCATAGGTATCAATCTACATAATCAAAAAAGAGTGTTTGAACGCTTTTTTAGAGAGGATAAGAGCCATTCTTCAAATATTCCTGGCACAGGTCTTGGGCTTAGCATTGTCAAACATATTATTTCTTTACACAATTTCAATCTATTTTTAACAAGCAAACCTCAAGAAGGTAGCACTTTTCTTATTACTTGGAATCTCCCTTAATTAGCTTTAAAATTCCATTGCTTTTTTGCTATGATTCCTAAAAAACAGGGAGAAGCAATGATCAAGCAAGATTCCATAGAAATGCTCAAACAACAAATTGATATTGTAGAGATTATTGGAAATTATGTTGATCTAAAAAAAATGGGGAGTGTTTTTGGTGCATGTTGCCCATTTCACAATGAAAAAACCCCCAGTTTTATGGTAAGCCCCATTAAAAATCTCTATCATTGCTATGGATGTGGTGTTGGCGGAGATAGTATTACTTTTATTATGGAAATTGAAAAAATTGGCTACAGAGAAGCTATTGAAAAACTTGCTCAACTCTCCAACTTTACGCTAGAGTATGAAAAAAATACCAAAAAAAAATTTGATGAAGAATATAAGCTTTTTGATGATGCTAAAAACTTTTTCAAATCCCAACTTACAATACATAAGCATCTTTATGAATACCTCACCAAAAGAGGATTAACTAAAGAAAGTATTGAAAAATTTGAACTTGGATATTGTAGTACAAGTTTTGAAATGATAAAATTTTGCGATCAAAATCTTTTAAATAAACAAAAACTTACAGAACTTGGCATTCTTGGATATAACAACAATCGATATTATGCAAGATTTAATGAAAGAATCATTTTTCCCATACACTCTCCTCTTGGAAAACCTGTAGGATTTGGAGGTAGGAGCTTAAAAGATAATGTCGCCAAATATATCAATAGCCCACAAAGTCAATTTTTTAATAAATCCAAACTTTTATATGGCTACCATATTGCCAAAGAGCATATTTATCGCAATGAGCAAATTATCATCACAGAGGGTTATCTTGATGTGATTATGTTGCATCAAGCTGGATTTAAAACCGCAGTAGCTACTTTGGGTACTGCACTCACTAGTGATCACCTCCCTCTTTTAAATAAAGGAAATCCAAAAATAATTTTAAGCTATGATGGAGACAATGCAGGGATTAAAGCTGCACATAAAGCTGCATTCATGCTTGCAATGGCAAAAAAAGAAGGAGGAGTGGTAATCTTTGAGGGTGGTCTAGATCCTGCGGATATGGTACAAAAAGGACAAATTGAGCAACTACAAAATCTTTTTAATAAACCAAAACCATTTATTGAATTTGTTTTAGAACAAATTTCTAAAAATTTTGATCTCAAAAATCCCCTACAAAAAGAACAAGCACTCAAAGAATCATTAAATTTTTTACATAATCTAAGTCCATTATTACAAGAAGAATATAAAAATTTTATTGCAAAAACCCTCTCTATCCCCTTGCACCTCATTCCCACAAAATATAAAACCCAAAAACAAAATTTTGCTTCAAAAACTTTTATCCCCCCTTTTTTAGAACAAAATTCCCATTTAGAAGAACTTATTATTAAATATATTTTAGATGACCCCAATCTCTTAAATTTTGCACTAGATTATATTGATAGTAGCATTTTTAGCATACATCAAGATACATTTCAAGCACTTATTGATGGTAATCTTATGCATCCAAAAATTATTGGAATCCAACTAAACCCTAAACTTATCACTACACCAAATGGATTTCAAAATGAATTAAAAATCCTCATCTTACGCTATAATAACAGGCTTTTAAACGAGGTTTCAGAAGATTCTACATTAGATTTTACTGAAAAAAGCTTTAGAATCAGAAAAATAAAAAATAGTATTTTAAGATTAAAACAAGGAGAATTGATAGCCTATGAAAGCTTTAGCACTTTTTAGTGGCGGACTAGATAGTTTAATTTCCATGAAATTACTCAAAGATCAAGGTATTGAAGTCATTGCTCTACATTTTAATATTGGTTTTGGCGGTAATTATGACAAAAGAGAATATCTTTTAAATGCTACAAAACAAATTGGTGTAGAATTAATGATTTGCGATATTAGACAACAATTTTTTGACAATGTGCTTTTTACTCCAAAATATGGCTATGGCAAATATTTTAACCCCTGCATTGATTGCCATGCAAATATGTTTATTCAAGCTTTTGACAAACTCTTGGAATTAAATGCGGATTTCGTCATTAGTGGCGAAGTTTTAGGACAAAGACCAAAAAGCCAAAGAAGAGAAGCACTAGATCAAGTTAAAAAACTCATCAAAGAAGCAGGGAAGAATCCAAAGTTCTCGCATCTACTTGCAAAAGATACTAATGATACAAGCAAGCCTCAAAGTCTTGACGAGCTTATTTTGCGCCCTATGTGTGCAAAACTTCTACAACCAAGTTTCATGGAAAAAAATGGTTGGGTAGATCGCGAAAGATTACTTGATATTTCTGGTCGCGGCAGAACAAGACAATTACAGATGGCAAAAGATTTTGGCTGGAAATATTATGAAAAACCAGGTGGAGGATGCCTGCTTACAAACACAAGTGTTGCATTAAAACTCAAAGATTTAAGCAATCACAGAAAAATGATTCTTGAAGATACACATATGGTAAAAGTCGGAAGATATATGATTTTAGAACAAAATGCAAGATGTGTAATTGCAAGAAATGAGGAAGAAAATATAAAGTTATCACAATTTAATCCGATGATGGAAAAAATAGAATTGTTAAATTGCCTTGGACCAGTTGGGCTTGTTGAAAAGAATGCCAGCTTATCGGATAAAATTTTAGCAGGGCGTATTACTTTGGGATATGGCAAAACAAACCTAGAACAAACCTATAAAGTCAAAATAGGTTCTGAAGAATATGACTTAACGCCGTACAATAAAGAGGAGGCACAGAAATTTCTTTTACTAAATAATATTTAACATATATTAAATATTATTTAGTATATTGAAGTTCATTCCGAACTAATAAAAATATAAATTTTAAAAGGTTGATTCCAATGTTTAGTAAAAAAATCTTGTCTTTTTTAATTTTAATTTCATCTTTTTGTTATACAGAGACACTAGCAGATGCAAAAAGATATATTGATGAAAAACAATACCAAAAAGCATTTGATATCTATCAAGAATATTGCGACAAAAATAATGCTCCTGCATGCTTATCTTTAGGAATTTTATATTCTGATGGAAAAGGTGTACGACAAGATTATAAAATTGCAGCCGATTATTTAGAGAGGGCTTGTGAAGGTAGACAAGCAGTTGGCTGCAGATTGCTTGGTGCAATTTATTATGAAGGCAAAAATGGAATCAAAAAAAATGCAAAACTAGGCGCAGAACTTTATGAAAAAGCTTGCAACGGAAAAGATGCTGTAAGTTGTCTTACTGCAGGAATTTTATACCACGATGGCAAAAGGGGAGTTACAAAAAATGAACACAAAGGGATTACACTTTATGAAAAAGCTTGTGAAGGAAATATTCCTTTTGGATGCTATCTTATTGGAATGGTATATTATGAAGGCAAAAATGTTAAACAAGATAATGAAAAAGCCATTAGTCTCCTCAAAAAAGCTTGCGATGGTTCTAATTCCTTTGCCTGCTTAGCATTGGGTGATATTTACGCAAAAGGAAAAGATGTTAAACAAAATCTCTTAACTGCAAAAGAATACTATGGTATAGTCTGCGATATTGGTGAACAAGAAGGTTGTGATAAATACAGAGAACTTAATGAGAAAGGGTATTAATAATCCCTTTCTAACAATCCACAAAGCGTATGAATAATAAAAATATGCATTTCTTGAATTCTTGGTGTATCATCACTAGGCACAATAAGATTTAAATCAGCTAGATTTTTCATTTCTCCCCCATTTCTTCCACTTAAGGCAACTGTATGACATTGCTTATTTTTTGCTGCTTGCATTGCTAAAATTACATTTTTGGAATTCCCACTTGTTGAAATTCCAAATAACACATCTCCAGCACTTGCTAATGCCTCTACTTGTCTAGAAAATACATGTTCATACCCATAATCATTTCCGATAGCAGTAAGAGCAGAAGTATCAGTATTTAGCGCTATTGCAGCCATCGCTTTTCTTTCTTTTTTATAACGCCCTGTAAGTTCTGCAGCAAAATGTTGAGAATCTCCTGCACTTCCACCATTACCACAAATCAATATTTTATTGCCATTTTTTAATACACCTTCTAAAAGTTCTAAAACTTTTAATATTTCAGGAAACATCTTCTGCATATTTTGCGCAACATCTAAATGTTTACCCAATTCCTCTTCTATAAATTTTATCATTTCTTATCCTCTTATTTTTTTAATAAGATTGGTGGTTGAACGATTTTCTACATAATCCATCAATACCACCTCTTTAGCAAATTCACTCCCCACAATTTCTTTATCTTTATAATCTGCACCCTTTACCAAAAAATCAGGCTGTATTCGCTCAATTAAATGATATGGCGTATCTTCATCAAAATACACAATATAATCCACACTCTCAAGGCCAGAGAGCACCAAAGCACGATCCTCTTGAGAATTAATTGGACGTCCTTCCCCCTTTAATCTTTTTACAGAAGCATCAGTGTTTAATCCTACCACTAAAAGATCCCCTAATGCCCTAGCCTGCTCCAAATATTGCACATGACCTCTATGTAAAATATCAAAACAACCATTTGTAAAAACAACTTTTTTGCGTTGATGATGCAAAATTTCCATCAACACATTTAAAGAGATAACTTTTGTCTTAGATTCTACGATAGGATTTAAAATCTTTTCAATTTCCGTTAAATTTGCAGTAGCACTTCCCACTTTACTTACAACCACGGCAGCAGCAGCATTAGCAAATTTACAAGCTTCATAAATATCTATTTTTTGCGCAAGACAAAATGCCAAAGCAGCAATTACAGTATCTCCCGCACCTGTCACATCAAAAACCTCTCTTGCACTCGTTGGCACAATACAAATCTCATCATTTTTATCAAGTATCCCAATTCCATCTTCACTAAGTGTAATCAAAGACACTGTCAAATTACACTCTTGTTTGATTTTTTTGGCACATTCTTGGAGAGTTTTTTGATCAACAATTTCTATATCACTAGCAATTTGTGCTTCTTTTTTATTTGGTGTTAACAAGGTTGCACCTTTATATTTTGTAAAATCCCTCCCCTTAGGATCGCATAAAATTGGCTTATTTTCACTTTTTGCTAAAGAAATGAATTTTTGTATCAATTCTTTACTTAGTACCCCTTTATTGTAATCTGACAAAACAATTGCATCATAATCACAAATTCTACACTCCAAATCAAAAAATATTTTTTCTTGCAAAGCTTTAGAAATATCATTTTTAATTTCTCGATCTACGCGTAAAACTTGTTGATTCCCAAGCAAAAAGCGTGATTTTTGTGTTGTAGGACGGCTTGTATCACGAATAACATGCTGAATATCCACACCAATACCATCTAACGCTTTTACAAGCCAATCCCCCATACTATCTTGCCCAACAACTCCACAAATATCGACATTAGCCCCAAGACTTGCTAGGTTATTTGCCACATTACAAGCACCACCTAAGCGATTATTCTCACTTTTTACATCAATCACTTGCACAGGTGCTTCGGGAGATATTCTCGTACTCTCACCCCAAATATAATGATCCACCATTAAATCACCAATTACTAAAATTCTAGGTGTTTTTTTAGTAAATAACATTTTATAATCCTTTTGCAATTTCTTTAATTTCTGCAATATAACTCAAAATTCCAGTCTTTAGATCAAATTTTGGCTGATATCCCAAATCTTGATAAAACTCTGTAATATCTGCTTGTGTATGAGTTTGAAAAAATTTATAGGGATTAGGAATATATTCCACATCAAAATCACCCAATACCTCTTTTAAGTATGCGACGATATCATTATAGCTTCTTGCAATTCCACTACCCACATTATAAATCCCCCCTTTTTTAGCAGATGCAGCAAGAATATTTGCCAAGATCACATCCTTGATATACACAAAATCTCGCCTCTGCTCTCCAAATTCAAACAATCTTACCTTTTTTTCTTTCAATGCCTGTAAACCTAATTGTAAAATCATTGACGCAGTTTTCCCTTTATAAAATTCCCTCTCACCATAAACATTAAAAAACCTCAAACCCACAATAGGTAACTCTGGATTATTTTTCAAAAGCGATCGTACACTCATATCCATCATGAGTTTGGAAAATCCATAAACATTTTCTGGATTCTCACCAACACCCACTATATTCGGTGCTTTTGTATTACCATATGTGCCAGCTGATGAGGCATAAACCATCTTGGCATTTTTTTGCAAAACAATTTCTAAAATATCTAAAAATGCTTGATAATTTGTCTGCATCACTAGCTTTTGATCCATCACTGTGGTATCTGAAATTGCAGCATGATGATATAAAATATCAAAATCTATTTGTGCAATTTTTTTTAAATCCTCTTTAAAATTAATATCTCCAGTAATAATCTCCCCTTTAAAACCAATAAGATTTTTAAAATGGCCAAGAGATGTGAAATTACCACTTTCAAATTTCTCTCCTGTACGGAATTTATCAAAAATAATAATTCTTGCACTAGGATAATGCTCTTGCAAATACATTGCTAAGTTACTTCCTATAAAACCTGCTCCACCAGTAATTACAATTGTTTTATAATTAAAATCCATTATTATCGCACCTCATTTGAAATAATATTAACAATCTCTTTTAAATATTTAGCTTGAAAACAATATTCAATATTTTCTTTTGTAAGAGTTTTTATATCTTCTTGATACACTGCATTTTGCAACAAAATTTTATATTTTATCCCTGCGTGATGTGCAGCTTCAATATCCCTAATACGATCTCCGATCAAAATACTTTCTGAAACATTAATCTTAAAATCTTTAATTGCCTTTTGTATCATGCCAGGATTAGGCTTACGACACAAACATTCTTCTTGGGCTGTATGCGGACAAAAATAAATTCCATCAAAGTTAAAACGCAATCGTTTTTTAATCTCTTTTTGCATATATTGTGACAACTCCTTAAAATCTTCAATCGTATAATATCCCATACCAATCCCAGATTGATTGGTTACTAAAATCAACAAATATCCCCTTTTTTTAAAAAATTCTAAAACTTCAAAAATTCCCTCCAAAAAAATAAAGTCCTCTTGCTTATACACATAGCCAAAATCCTTATTTACAACGCCATCTCTATCAAAAAATACCGCTTTCAAATCCACTCCTAATGATGATGCATATGATGTTCTTGATGATTTTGTGTATTTAGTTTCTGCACACCTTTATAAATGTTCATCATACCAAAACCCATCATAAAAATAAAACTTAAACACAAAAAAAATTTTTTACAAATACTGCTAATTCCAAATCCTACAAAAATCCCTAAAATCATCAAGGGTAACATTGTTGCGATACCAAAAACTACCATTACTCCCATACCATCAAGAACCCCTCCAGCAGACAATGCTAAACTTGCAAAATAGTAAATCATACCACAAGGCAAAAGTCCATTTAAGATACCTAAAAAATAGATTCCAACACCCCCTCCATAATGCAAAAAATAAGAAAAAAGCTTTTTAAAAAATTGATTTTGTGAAATATTTGGCTCTAATTTTGCAAGCACTTTTGGATAAAAAACAAAAAATACTGCAAATAGCATCATTAACGCACCTAATAAAATTAAAAAATATCCACTAACTTGTCTACTAACACTAATTTTTTGCCCCAAAATTCCACAAACAAGGCCAATAAGTACATACATACTCAAACGTCCAAAATTATAAAACAAATGCATATAAATTTTTTTATAAAAACTCATTTGATTTAGTTTCATACTATAAGCTACAACAATTCCGCCACACATCCCAACACAATGAGAAAAGGACATTAACAATGCCATAGTAAAAATGGCAAAATAATCCAACATTACATACCTCCCGTATCAAAAGATTTTTGCATTAAATCTTGGGCTTTTTTTATACTTTCTAACTGCATTTCCTTACTGATTTTTTGCTCATCTCCTTGTTTTTGCACAGGAATCTCTTCTTCTATTTTTAAAACTCCTTTTGGCATCTTAACAAAAACATCCTGATAGTTTTTACCACCTTTTTTATGCTTGACATAAACCTCTCCTGTAGTGGTGTTGTATAAATAAGTCTCCTCTTTATCTGCAAACATATGCCATTCACAAAAAGCTACAGCAAAACAAAAAATCAGCCCTACAAAAACTCTCATAAATGTGCCTTAATCTGTTCTTGTAAAGTTAAAATCTTACTTTTTTTTGTTAAAAAACTATTTTTATTTGCAATCAAAAATACACTAGATTCCATAATCACCTGATCAATCTCTAAATTGTTTTGTCGCATTGTGCTGCCAGTTTCTACAATATCCACAATCCCATCTGCTAGTCCCACTAATGGTGCAAGTTCAATAGAACCATACAGCTTAATCACATCAACTGCTATTGCTTTTTTAGAAAAAAAACCACGCGTAATCTTTGGCATTTTAGTAGCGATTTTAATTTGTGATTTTGTGTAATCAATAGGCTTATTAATCTCTGAACCCACTACAATTTTACACTTTCCAATTCCTAAATCCAAAAGCCTTAAGACATCTAAATTTTGTTCTTCTAAAACATCAAGCCCCACAATTCCAATATCTGCTGCTTGATAATACACATAAGTAGGGACATCTTGATTTCGCACCAATAAAAAACGCAATTCACCAATTTCTAAAATCAATTTCCTATCACTAAAAACAAAATTTTCTCCAAAAATACGCGAAAAAATTTTCAATGTGTCTTCTGCAACTCTTCCCTTAGGCAAAGCAATGGTAATCATAAATCACACTCCCTTTTGCATATTTTCAAGAATTTTTTCCATTCCCCTAAAAATTAACATTTCATCATAAATACTATTTTCAAATATTGTAGAGAAGAACTTGCCATCCCCCCCTGTCAAAAAAATCTTTTTATTCTTAGCCATATTCTGCACCAAAAGCTTAATACTTTTTAAGATTCCAAAGCTCATGGCATCTTGCGTATTTTGTGGCAACTCTTCAAGAGATACTGAAGTTTTTATCGGCTTTTTTAAGGCATCTGAAATCATTTCATAAGATTGAGCATAACTACACAAACCCGGTAAAATACACCCTCCAAGATGCATACCCTCATGCATTACATCAATTGTAATCGCACTCCCTGCATCAACAACAATCCCATCAAAAATACTCAAACAAGCTGCTCTCCTATCCACTCCCATACCTTGATACACGGTATCAAGCTTGACAAATGAGCCAATATCAAAACATTGCTTATGGATTCTTAATAATTTTTCCTCATTTTTTGGGCATACACTAATATAATAAACCTCAGAATCTAAAAAATCTTTTTTAAGATTCTGAGGTGCCACCTTCCAAATATTACGCTGATTATAAAAATGTAAATAAGTATTACCAATATCACACAATATCATTTTTTCCAAACTTTTGAAAAATCAATATAATATTTATAATAATAAAATCTTAAATCATCATAAAACAACATTTTATTTCTCAAAACCTTGCCTAAAATATCTTGCAACATATAAACATTATAATCAAAGCTTTTTAAATCCACTTCAATTAAATATCCTCGATATTCCATAGTAAAAAGCTTTTCATCAACAATGACAATACCACTTAAAACTGCATAAGGAAGTAAAATTTCGTTAATTACGCGCATTGTCGCATCTAGCTGTACCACTCTTCCATCTAGAGTAAGCACATATAAATACCCTTTATGCAATTTCAAGTCTCTAATGTTTGCCTCATAATCAAACTGCTTACCCCCCACCAAAGAAATAATTTTTTTAGGAGTAGCACTAAAAATTTTATTATTTTCTGATTGTAAAAAAATCACATTACTAAAAAATTTCTCAGAATGTACAATTGTCGTTCTTTCTACCTTCATGGTTTTTAAAGATACGCTAATAAGCTGACCATCTAGCGTAGGGAATACAACCAAAGTTTCTAAAAAAACCGGACTAGCATTTAAGGTATTTATGGCAATAACTGAAGCCCCGCGATCGCTAAATAAACTTTCTCCAGTATCGAGATTAAAAATCCCATAAGAATTATCAATCAAAACATAGGCTAAAAAATTATCCCTAATATTTGCACTGATCGCACAATTACTTGTATGAATTTTTTTACTAACTTGTTTTTCTTTATCAATTAACTCAATAGTATTACAATCTTTGGCAATGATATAAAACTTTTGTGTTTCATTTAAAAATTTTTCTTTTTCTTTCAACTTAAGCAGCGTTTTTCCACCTCCTGAAATCACACCTCCATCTTTTAGTACCACACCATTACGATTCGCCCAATCCAACTCACTAGGTAACAAATACTTTAATGTTACAGATCCTTGCAAGCGTTCAGGGACAAAAGGCTTACGCTGACTACAACCAACAAAATACAAAAACACAATAAGGCTTATAAAAAATAACCCTTTAGATCTCATTATTTTTTATCCTCATTTTTGTAATGCAAAAGTATTTTTATTACATCTTTAAGCAAGGAATCTTCTTGAATACTTTGCAATAACTCATGCGCTTCTTTAACTTGATTATTTTGAATCAATAAGAATGCTTGTTGAAGCCTTGCAAGTTCTTGTAAAGAAAAAATCTGTACATTTGCTAATGCTTGCAAATCTTTTTGTAAAGAAGCATTTTGATACTTTGCCAACTCCGCAACTAAAACATTTTTAGAATCTTCCAATTTTTTTAGACTTGCTTCATCTCCACTTTTCATAGCCTGCGATAACTCAAAAAATAAAAACAATTCTTCAGAGTTTTTTGCCAAACCTTCTCTAAGTGCCTGATTATTCGGCTCATCTAATAATTTATTATAAAATTCCGTAGCTTTTTTTGCTCTATTTTCCTCTATTATCCCAGAGATTTGAAAATACGCAAATAGTGCAATACATACCCCTAGCAATACAAACAAAAGTATTTTATATTTTTTAAAAAATCGTTCAATTTTAAATGCACTTTCAAAAATTTTTTCATCACTTTTAAATTCATTTTTTACATGCTCTAAATTTTGTTTCAAACTCATTTTTACCCCTTAATTCCGGTGCTTCCAAAGCCATTGTCATCTCTTTGTGTATGATCTAGCTCCTCACACTCAAGAAATTCAGCTATATTATACTGCGTGATCACACCTTGTGCAACTCTATCACCTCTAGAAATTCTAAAATCCTCTTGAGAATGATTGATTAAAATCACCATAATTTCTCCACGATAATCACTATCAATCGTGCCCGGTGTATTTAAAACTGTTATGCCATGTTTTAGTGCTAATCCACTTCTTGGTCGCACTTGAAGTTCATAGCCTTCTGGAAGTTGCATTGCTAACCCTGTTTTTACAACCCCTCTTTCACCTGCTTTTATTACAATATCCTCAATAGAATGAAAATCAAACCCTGCCGCACCCTGTGTCTGATAAGATGGAATTATTGCTTTTTGATCTATTTTCTTAATTTTTACTTTCATACTTCAAACTCAATAGGCTTATAAAAAACCTCTAAAATTTCAAAATCTGTTTCGCCACTTGGTAAAACAATACTCACCTCATCTCCCACGCTTTTACCAATCAAATTTTTAGCAATCGGTGAGGCTATCGAAATAAGTCCTCTAGAAGGATCACTC
The DNA here is from genome assembly GCF_021300615.1 of Helicobacter anatolicus. NCBI lineage: Bacteria > Pseudomonadati > Campylobacterota > Epsilonproteobacteria > Campylobacterales > Helicobacteraceae > Helicobacter > Helicobacter anatolicus. The sequence continues at coordinate 276,459 of NZ_JAJTMY010000001.1, read as the reverse complement.
TCTACTACTCCTACAATTGTATAACAAAAAGTTTTTTCCGTATCAAGATTTAAAATTTTTACACTACTACCAAAACTCACCTTATCGTGACTTAAAGTCGATGGATCAATAATTTGCGCATTAGCAAGCAGGAGAGTTAATTCATTGATACGCGCTTCGATAAACAATTGTTTTTCTTTTGCGGCATGATATTCTGCATTTTCCTTCAAATCCCCATAATCACGCGCTATGTCAATTTCTTTAACAATATTTGGTCGCTGCACTTCTTTAAGATCTTTGAGATCTGCACAAAGCTTTTCATAACCATATTGTGTAATTGGATCTTTAGCCATATTCTCTCCTTAAGATTAAAAGGATAATGATACTAAAAGCAATTTAATAAACATCATCTTCTAGCCAGAGTGCAATAGTTTTTGCACTCCCATGCCCCAAATATTCCCTTAATCTACTTGCTTGTGTAAAAAATTCTTGTTTATCCATTTTGCAATATGCTTCAAATAAGGATTCTGCATTCAATGCATCTTGCAATAATTCAGGATGCAATTTCTTCTCTCCCCTACCTGCCTCCTCTCCATTTAAGGCATTAAAAAAGATATTTGCCAACCCTATATATTTGACTTTTACCATTTTTTTAAGAATCTGAAATTCAATATTTCTTGCCTTATATCCTAATACAAAAGGAATACCAATTAATGCTGCTTCTAGTGTTGCTGTTCCACTACAAATAAAAGCAAATTCACCCATATATAAACTTTTATGCGCATCAAAAGAAATTTCAAAATTCTCTACCCCCTTGCCATAAATTTCTTTCAAATTTGCATTACTAAAAATTTTTGGAACCACCAAAATCTTCTTTTTATTTGGAAAAAACTTCTGTGCTAACTCCACAAAAACAGGGAAGATTCTCTTGATTTCACTTTTTCTACTACCAGGCATAAAAATAATTCCATCTCCATACACAGAATGCCTAAAATGCTTGATAGTATCCATTAAAGGATGTCCTACATACTGCGCTTTATTTTTATAATATTTTACCTCAAAGGGTAAAATTGCCCCCAAACGATCAAAAGTTGCTTCAATCTCCTTTGCCCGCCAAGATTTCCACGCCCAAACTTGTGGTAAGATATAATAAATTATCTCTTTATGTGGAAACTTTTTTTTAATTTTTTTCCCTAGCGGAATATGAAATGAAGAAGAATCTAAAAATAAAATTTTATCAGCTTGTTCTGCTAATTCCAACATTTGTTTTTGTGCTTTCATAAAAAAGAAAATTTTCTTTAAAACATCAAAAAACATCATTACAGAAAATTCTTTAGGAGAATACAAAGGCTTTCCCAAACTCTCATCAAAAATTCCAATCAACTCAACTTCAGGAGGCAACTCCTTTACCAAGATTTTCAAATGTTCATTAGAACTAGGCTCTAGAGCACTAACTAATAATTTCATTTTTCCTCCTTGGATTTAAATTCCGTACGTTCTTTTAAAGCCATTTCAGTATAAAAATCACGAATTTCAACTTTTAATTGCATATTTTCCAACTCAAGTTCCATAACCTTATTTTTCAATTCTCGACTTTCCTTAAGATTAACGCGATATTTTTTATATAAATCTTCACCATAAATATTATACACCGGCTGCAAGGTTTGCTTCTGTTTATTTTGATCATAAACCTCTACTTCTTTTAATACACTAGGCATAAATTCATGCTTTTTCTCTTTAATTTTTTGCCTTTCTTGATGCAGAGACTTGATGATATTTTTCAACTTTTGTTTACTCTTGTTTTCCTTAAGAGCCTCTAGCTCTATTTCCTCTTTTTGTTTTAGGGCAAAAATAGATTCTAATTCTTGTTTTGCCTCTCTAATTTGCCTACGATAATCTTTTAAAATCTCTTGATGCGCTTGAATTTCCGCATTATATCCTTGCACTTCACTTAAAAATTTTTTTCGCTCCCCCTCAAAAATCTGATAAATTTCCCAAGTTTCTTTAATTTCACTAAGTTGTTGAAAATATGCTTCAAAGTCTTTCATACATCCTCTTCCTGCAACAATTCCAGATTCATTAAAAACATTTCAGTCCCTTTAATAATCTGCAAATCATTCTCTTGACATTTGGGACAAATCCCATATTCCATCTCTTGTGTCTCAAATTGATGTTTGCATCCCTTGCATTCCAAAACAACACATTGATCAATAATTTCTAGCAAACTATCTTTACAAAAAATACTTTCTTCTCTAAAAGTTTCAAACGCGCTGATAAAAAGACTCTTATCCATTCCACTACGCACACCAATAGAAACAACAATTTTTTTAATTTCTTTTGCATGATGCTTTTTAGCATTTTCCTCACACAATTCAATCAATGAAGCTACAACAGAATATTCATGCATTTTTATTCCTTCACTAAAATTGTAGGTAAAAATTCCACATTCTTATCTTTAATTTCTAAAATTTCATCAAAAACTTCTTGCAATCCCCTAGAATCACATAACACTTTAAACTCACTTGTTTTCCCAAAAAAATTAATATATTTTTTAATCGTTTCATACCAATTTACTGCCTCATGTGTATCCCCATATTTAATTTCATAAAAATATGAAATTTGAAAAATAGATTCTACACGCCCCTTCCATACATCCAAGGCAATAAATTGCCCTAAAATTTCATAAACACGTGATGTTTCACCTTGTTTTGCAAAATCTAAGGCATTTTTTAAAGCCTGTAATACATGACTCTCTAGCTCAAAATATATATCTGAGGAATATAAATCTGGATTTTGCTTTAAAAGTGTATAACAATCATGCATTTTCTTTGCATGAAAACTCTTTTTCAAATCTTCTTGCTTTAATAAAAAATTGCTTAAAGCACGAACTTCGTCTTGAAAAAATGGTATTTTATCTAAAAATTCAATACTTTTTTGTAGAGAATCAAAACTATGTGTATGAGATTTTTCTTTAAGTTGGTAAAGTAAATTGCTACAAATTTGCATTGCACCATAATAGGCCTTACTTTTTTGTAAAAAGGGAAATTTCTGTGCAAGCTTAAAACATTCCTCATAATCCTTATCTCTAAATGCCTTTTCAATATATTGGTATTGTAAAAAATTATTGAGCAAGAAAATAATCATATCTTTTTTTTCATTCACTTCCATAAAAGGTTCTAAGATTTTTTTTACCCTTGTAGCATGATTAGCATCTTCTTCTAACATTTTTTTACTTGCTTCAAAGATGCAAGAAAAATAATTTTCTAATTCTTGAAACAATCGCAAATTTCTTAACCCTCGTTTTTTATTTGCCATTGCATAAGCTTGAGCATATTGCTCTCTTTTGATCATTAATAAAAATTCTGCTACCACTTCCTTTTCATCAAAATAATAACGAAATTCTTTTTCTAAGTCCCAATCTTCTAAATAAGGTGTGGCAATATCTAAAGCACTATCAGCTTGATTATTAAGAAAAAGATTCAGAATATCTTTCAACACATCCTGCCAATTCTCCAAACGTACAGAATAATAAAGTTCCTCTAATTTTAAAAAAACATTATTTGTCTCTGCAAAATTTTTGGCTTCTTCATAATTTTTAGATTCTAATAAAATCTTAAACTCATCATAACAATGCTTCTGATCCAAAAATACTACATTGCCACTTACAAAACAAATGCACAATAAATCTCCCACAAACTGCATAAAACTCACGCCATTTTCTGCTAAATCAAGTTCCATAAAAATACTATTATTTTCAATTTTATAAATAATAAGCTTATTACTTCTTCCTGTGATATAGGCATATTTCTCATTAGGATGTACCAAACAGTGTTGCAACCAAATATTGAGCACTCCTTTTATTCTTTGCTTTTTATTTAGCAAGTCAATAACACCAATTTCCCCATTTTTACATACATAAATAATCTTTCCATCATTATCAAAAAAATTCAAAGATTCTGCAACGCTACGAGTATCAAATTCTGCTGTAATATTATGAGACAAAAGATCAAAAAGAAAAATTTTATTTTCAAAAGTTGCAAATGCTAAATAACGACTTTTTCCATCAAAATTCATACAAGAAATATATTCTGCTTGGGCAGGTAAAATTGCAAAAAACTTTGCATCAAAGGTTGTATATACAAAAATTTTTCCATCTTCTCCGCCTGTGGCAAACAATTTAGAATCTTGTGAAAAAACCATACTGCTAATATCTGCCTTGTGCCACTGGATACTTTGCTTTTTTTTGAGTTCTTGATTTTGCACAGCAAAAAGTCCGCATACTTTAGAATTTGCCCCAGCAATCAAAAGATCTCCATTTTTTGAACAAGCCACTGCCTTAGAATAAATATGATGTTTAATAGATCGTTGCAAAACCCTCTTGCCAAAGACAATCTTTTTTATAGCAGGCGCATAAAGATATACTCCATAGTGCGTATCCACAAAAACTAAAAAATCTTCACTAAAACCAATACTTAAAATTGTATGCAATAACTTAAAATTATACTTTTGATAAGACATGTTTCTTAACTTCGCAAAAATTTAAATAGTTTATAATTTTATTATCTTAATATAATAATATTACTAATTAAATTTATTAATCATCAAAATTCTACTAGGAAAAAATATGAATCCTCGCTATAAAACCAAACAAATACAAATTGGTAATGTAAAAATTGGCGGTGATGCCCCAATTAGTGTACAAAGCATGACTTTTAGCAAAACTGCGGATATCAAAGCTACAAAAGAGCAAATTGATCGCCTACATTTAGCAGGAGCAGATATTGTTCGTGTGGCAGTGAGTGATGAAAAAGATGCAAAAGCATTAAGAGAACTCAAAAAAATTTCCACACTTCCTATAGTGGCAGATATTCATTTTCGTTACAAATTTGCACTTATTGCAGCAGAAAGTGTAGATGGAATCAGGATAAATCCCGGAAATATTGGAAATAAAGAACGCATTCAGGCAGTAGCAAAAGCCTGCGAACAAAGAAATATTCCTATTAGGATTGGAGTAAATGGCGGAAGTTTAGAAAAGCAATTTGAAATCAAATATGGTGCCACACCAAAGGGAATGGTAGAATCTGCACTTTACAACATTAAGCTTTTAGAAGATTTTGGCTTTAATTCCATCAAAGTATCTTTAAAAGCTAGTGATGTAGAACGCACTATAGAGGCTTACAAAATGCTAAGACCTCTCGTAGACTACCCCTTTCATCTTGGCGTTACAGAAGCTGGGACACTTTTTCATTCTATGATTAAAAGTTCAATGGCATTAGGAAACCTTCTGCTTGATGGCATTGGTGATACAATGCGTATTTCTATCACAGGAGAGCTAGAAGAAGAAATTAGAGTTGCCAAAGCTATTCTCCAATATAGTGGAAGACAAAAAGAAGGAATTACTATTGTCTCTTGCCCTACATGTGGAAGAATTGAAGCCAATTTAGTTGCTATGGTCAAAGAAGTTGAAAAAAGAATCGCACATATCAAAACACCTTTACAAGTAAGCGTAATGGGTTGTGCTGTGAATGCAATTGGCGAAGCAAAACACGCTGATATCGCTATTGCATTTGGTAACAAAAGTGGTCTTATCATTAAACAAGGGGAAATTTTATGTAAACTTCCAGAATCTCAATTGCTTGAAGCCTTTATTACTGAAGTAGAAAAAGTAGCTAAAGAAAAGGAACAAAATACTTAAGTATTGAAAATTTTTCTATACCTATCTCCTCTCCCCGTAAGCAGAATTAAAAATAATCAAAAGATTATTTTTTCTAATATGGTTTTATATTTTACTTTTTTTGCCTTGCTATCTATTAAATTAGACAATATCCTAAAATTACATTTCAAATACAAAAAAACAATTTTGAAAAATAAATTTTATTTTGATATTTTTTATATATCTTAAAATTTTCTATATAAACTAGAAAATCAACAATAAAACCAAAAATATTGTATGATATTTTTAGAAAGCTTAAAGCCACTATTAAAATTAAAAAATAAAAATTTAGAAAATAGAAAAATCTCCCCCAAAATGGGAGAGACGAAGAATTAATAAGAAAGTTTTACAAAACCTACTACATTGCTTAGGCTTAAGTCACGTTTTTTGGAGAACCCATTGCTTACATAACCACCACCTACTTTTAAAGCAATACCATTGAGGCTACCTTTTGTTTTTACATCAAAAATAGTTACAGATGCAATTGCAGAAAACTCACTATAATCTCCATCTGCATAAAGCACATCTAAATCAAAGAATTGTGACTTTACACCTGTAAATGCATACCATGTATTTGTTTTATAACCAAAATAAGCTTCTGTACCATTTATACCACTATAAGGAGTAAAGAATGTAGCACCATAAAATCTTGTCATATTATTTACAGTACTGATACCGTTTCTTGTAGTCGCAAAATAACCACCACCTAGCTTAAAGATACCACCAAAAATAAACTCCTGATCACCCCAAAATAGCATACTATCATCATTTTTTACACCCAAAATATTTTGCCACATATATCTAAGAGAAGTCTTAGATTGGAATGCACTTCCATCTTCTCCAAAAATTAAGCCAAGTTTTGCACCTGCTTGGAGTTTTCCATCATATGGATATCTATAATAATGCACGAATGGATCAATTGTTAAGAATCCAAAATTAACATTCACCCCACCTGCAATAATATCTCGCTTGCCAATATCAAAAGAATTAAAGCTTGATGGAAATTTTCCCCAAGATGCAAGTTCAGAAGCCATACGTCCTGGTGCATAACCATAAGTTGTAAAATCATTCATCCAAGTAGCCCAAACTCCAATGCTTCTAGATTGATATTTAAATCCTACACCTTGTGTATATGCAGTAAGCCAATCTGTACCCAAAAATTCATTATCGAATCTACCTACTGCGATTTGCAACATCCCAGAATCATATTTCAAATAAAGATCAGAGAGGTCAATATAGTCACTACCATATCTATTTGGCATACCGTTGCTTCTATAAATAGAAACGCCACTATAAGCACCTGCACCAATATGGATAGACCCAAACCCTACATCCACGCCAAGATGCCCTGTTGCACCACCAAAAGCACCTTTTTTAGTATGCTCTTGAGGGATATTTCCATTTGAAAGCCCTTGATCATATACACCCCCAATATGACCAAACGCATTTATTTCTACCGCTTGTGCACCACTAAACGCCAAGCCTGTTACAACGATAGAACTCAAAAGTTTATTTTTCATTTTTTTTCCTTTATAGTTTGGAATTCAAAAGACTTCTTTGAATCTTTTCAGATATTATAATCGACAAAAATGAATTATTTTTAATAAAAAAACTTACCAAAAATAATTAGACTACTTGTATCATTATTTACATAAGTCGGAGTTAATCCACTCAAAGCAAGTTCCCTGCTTTTAGAATACACATACCCAATCCCTGTATTGATTTTCATATTCCCAGAACTCCATGCATTATAATCTAACACAATAGAATATTCCGTATAATTTCCAAAACTCACCATTCCGTCTAATTTTAATGGTAGATTTTTATTTTTACTTAAATCAATACTTCCAAAAACATATCCTGTAATATTATTGCTTGTAAAATACGGACTTGCAAACTCCAAGGGATTGTTAATGATTTTTCCATAAAATCTTGAAGGGTCACTAAAAGTATAAATCCCTCCATTTTTCTCACTTCCAATCACGCCATACACACCCAAGCCAAATTCAAAAATCCTATATCTAAATAGTTGATCAAACCACACTAAACCTGCAATAGAATCTTTTGCACCAATCAAAGCACCATTAAGTTTTTCTGTATTTCCTAATTGAAATATTCCTCGTAAAGTACTTACAAAAAACCATTCTTCATTAATATTTGCCTTGTATTGCGCATCACCTCCAACTTGAAATAAAATCCCTTTTCTATCGGGAAGCACATTTGCTGGAACCTGCGTATTTAAAAGCGTAAAAACAGAGGCCTTGAACTGTTCATTCGCATAATTAAATCCCACAGCAAAAACCTCTCCCCATTTACCCAAAATATTTTTCTTGCTCGTCGGATAATAACTCCCAATAATATTTGTCCCATAAAGTGTTGAGGAAGTATTTTTGTGTGCACCTGTAAGTAATAGCGAATCCATAAAAATCCCCCAATAGCTAATGTTTTCTACCTTTACTTGTGCAGACGCTCCTTGAATATTTCCTGATAAATATTCAAAATCTACAAAATCTGTATTAAATCTTCCCAAGGCAAATTCTAATCGCGAATTTTTGTAATGCGCATAAACCTCTGAGATATCCCCCTTATCGCCAATACCACTATAATTTATATCCCCATAAGAAGTTTTTGATTTATTAAATACATTCCACCCTCCAATTGCACCGATCCCAAACTTCCAACCATTTTCCAAGACAAAATCTGCTCCAACATGTGCCATGACATTTCCATAGCTATGTGAAGATCCAAGCCCTTGATTATACAATCCACCCAAAGCCCCAAATGGCTTAATTTCAAAATCTAGATTCTCACCCCACAAACACAATAAGCTACAACCAAGTATCAATCCTTTTTTTATCATTAAAAACCCTTTTATAAATTATTTATTACTATTTATTTTTTTAATTTACATTAAATATTATAACAAAATGTATTAGAATTTATATTGCACATAACCCCTAAATAAAATATATTCACTCCCTCCAAAATAATCCACTGCACTTGTAGGATTATCTAACCCAATTGCAGAAAATCCAAGCTCTAATCCTGAAATATTTTTTAAAGGTGTTCCACTTATTCTTACCTCCCAGTTAAAAATATTTTTATTCTCTAAAAATGTCTCCCTAATTGCACCATAAACATCTAAATACGGAAGACTATACTTCAAAAAAGAATAGGCAGTAATTGCTCCACCATAAAACATTCCCACAGGTCTTTCAAACGCAGTATGCTGCCCAAATGCATCAATCAAAGAAGCACCTTTTTCACTTGTAATTGAAAACCCAACCCCTCCTTCTATGCCATACCAACTCGCAGAGGTATCTAACATAAATAACACCCCAGTCCCTGCATCAGAACCATAATAGCCCTTATCTTGCACATAGGTCAAAAAATGCATATTTGATTTTAAGAATACATCTTTTGGGAGCGGCAAATTCATATTTGCCTTCACTGCAGGGGAAAAAAATACTCCAGGAGCGAAATACATATAAGGTGTAATACTAATAGGAAATTGTGGCAGTTGTATAGAGCCTCGAAGCAACATTGCCCCAATCACACGATACATCCTTCTAAAACCACTTGTATAATAATTTTCTGTATAAGCATTACGAAATACCCAAGAAAAATTCAAGGACACATTTTCAATGCCATCATAATCAACACTAAAACCTTCTGCATTATGTGTGATCCACTCCTCATCAATCTGATAACGACCAGCACGGATTCCAAATTTTTCATATTGATTATAAAAATCTGCATAAAGATTTGTAATTACAAAAATATCTTTATTTCGTGAAAAATCCCCTGGTTTTGCTTCAAAAAGCTTTGCATTAAGCCAAAATTCTGTACCAATTTTATAGCCCTTATAACGCAAAGTGCTATATGCAAAAGAAGAGTTAATATCCAAAAAGCCAGGTTCCTTATTCAAAGACTGCTGAGCAAACAATCCAACATGACCACCGATTTTTCCCCCTTTAAATGCCTCTTCAATAGTCCTTGCACTTTCAATTTCAGCAGAAAGTTTTGCAAAAAACAAGAGTATTAAAACAACAATCTTTTTTATTTTTGACATCCAATGTCCTTTAATCATCCTAGTCTTGTTCGCCTATTTTTAAGCTTTTACATTAAATACAAGCAATTTATATTCCATATTAACTTATATCTTTATTTTTTCTCAAAACTTGATTTAATTACACTAAAGTTTTATAATACGTCTACACTAATATTTCATTTATTCAAGGGGTAATCAATGAAAAAAAGCCTTTACAAAACTCTTGAAGTTAGCGAAAATGCTAGCGCTGAGGACATTAAAAAATCCTACAGAAAATTAGCTAGAAAATATCACCCAGATATCAACAAAGAAAAAGATGCGGAAGAAAAATTCAAAGAAATCAATGCGGCCTATGAAATTTTAAGCGACCCTAACAAGCGTGCACAATATGATAAATTTGGCGATAAAATGTTTGGCGGGCAGGATTTTGGAGATTTTGCACGTCAGCAAGGAAATGTCAATATAGAAGATATTCTAGCCAGTATTTTTGGTGGACAAGGTGGTTTTAATAATGGCTTTACACAGGGCAATCCTTTTGGTAGTTTTGGAGGTTTTGGAAGTTTTGGAGGTTTTGATCCTACAGAACTTGATTTACATTGCAAGCTATCTATCTCTCTACAAACCGCAGTTCTTGGAGGTAAACAACAAGTAAATCTTGAAAACAACACCTTTACAATCAAAATTCCTGCAGGAATTCGTGAGGGCGATAAACTCCGTGCAGAAGGAAAAGGCAAGAGCTATCAGAACCTTAAAGGGAGTGCAATTTTTACTATTCATATCCAAGAAGATCCTCTCTATACACTAGAGAATGATGATTTAATTATGCGATGTGAGATACCCTTTAAGATTGCATTATTTGGAGGTATAATAGAAGTAAAAACCCTTCATAAAGATATTAAACTCAAAGTACCGCAAGATACAAAAAATGGTCAAAAATTCCGTCTTAAAGAGCTTGGAATTAAAAATAGAAAAACAGGAAAGATTGGGGATTTATATCTCAAATCACATATCATTATGCCAAAACTTCAAGATCTCTCTCCTGAATTACAACAAAAATTACAAGAAGAATTAAACTAAGGAGATTTTATGCATTATAGTTATGATGAGCCCGTTTATTTAATCAGCGTCGTTGCCAAAATCCTAGAAATCCATCCTCAAACCTTAAGACAGTATGAAAAAGAAGGGTTAATTGAACCAGGACGCACAGATGGAAAAATCCGTCTTTATTCCCGAAGAGATATTGACAAAATCAAAACTATTTTGCGTCTTACAAGAGATATGGGTGTAAATTTAGCAGGCGTAGATATCATCTTGCGCCTCAAAGAAAAACTTGATGAATTAGACAAGCTCAATTTTGAACTCTATTCCAAACTCAATAAAAAAACACAAAATAATGACCTCACTATCAAAAAAAACTCTTATGATGTCATTATTTTTTCTAAAAAATAATGCGCAACATTGCAGAAGCTCTTCGCCCAAAAACTCTTGAGGATTTCATAGGACAAGAGCATTTATTTTTTCAAAACTCCCCTCTAATTTCGGCATTGCAAAAAAATCAATTTCCACATAGTTTTTTATATGGTCCTCCAGGGACAGGAAAAACCACATTAGCAAAATTAATTGCTACAAGTCTTAATAGACCTTTTATTCAACAAAATGGTGTAGACTTTAAGCTAGAAAACTTACGTACCCAACTCAAACAATATGAAAATACACTCACAAAACCTGTAATTTTTATCGACGAGGTACATCGCCTAAGTAAAACTCAGCAAGAATTTTTATTGCCTATTATGGAAAGTTATCAAGCAATTATTTTAGGTGCTAGCACCCAAAATCCCTACTATACTCTTACAAATGCTATTCGCTCTAGAAGTGTATTGCTAGAACTTTTTACACTTAAAAACTCTCATTTAAAAACAATCCTAGATAAAGCACTAAAAATCTATCCCACAAATATTACTCCTGAAGCAAAAGAATACCTCATAGAATCTAGCAATGGCGACGCTAGAGCCATGTTACATTTATTTGACATCGCCTCACAATCTCAAAAAATCACTCTTCCAATATTAAAACAACTCCGCCCCTTCCACATGAGTGAGGGAAGCTATGAAAAGGACACACATTATAATCTAACCTCTGCAATGATCAAATCTATCCGCGGGAGTGATATAGATGCAGGAATTTATTATCTTGCATGCCTAATTAATAATGGCGAAAGTCCAGATTTTATTGCAAGAAGACTTGTGATTCTTGCAAGCGAAGATATTGGAAATGCTAATCCAAATGCCCTAAATATCGCCACATCAACCCTTTTGGCAGTTTCTAAAATTGGTTACCCTGAAGCAAGAATTATTCTTTCTCAATGTGTAATCTATCTTGCAAGCTCACCCAAATCAAACACTGCATATGAGGCCATTAATTCTGCACTTGAATATGTCAAAAATCATCCAAACTCCATCCCTACACACATTCTTCCAAAAAATAAAAATTATCTCTATCCTCATGATTTTGGCGGATGGGTACAACAAACTTATCTCACCAAACCTCTAAATTTTGTTAAAAAAACCACAAAAGGTTTTGAAAAAACACTACAAGAGTGGTTAGAAAAAATCACTTCCAAAAAAAATGGATAAAGCCTATGACAAAAAAACAAATTTATGCTTTTTTATTTTTTATTTTTGCTTATGGACAAGATGACACAAAAATTCAATCAATAAATACCGATTTAACGCGTGAAGGATGGGATATTGGTTTTGATCATATTAATCTTAATTTTTCCTCCACAAGTATTAAAAACCACTCCCCTTATAATAAATTTTCCAACACACATTTTAAGGGAAACTCACAAATTATTGCTGAAGCATCTTTACTATTTCATAGTAACTATTATGCGCAAAATTTTGTAATTTTTAATACAATTTTTGGAGAGTATGGACGCAATATTATCTATCCTGAAAAACAAAAAACTATTGACAACACTACACTAGATAAGATTATATTCTCCACAGACTATACACAAAAAATTTGGAATTTTGATGCTATGAGTGGCTTTAGTATAGGCCCTTATGTTCAATTTTATTACCAAACCCAACTTTTTAAACAAAAAGATATTAATCGTATTAATATTTTACATCTTGGTAGCGGGATGAAACTTTTTGATGGAATCTATATTAAAAGTTTTTATGTCAATTTTTTTGGGGAACAAAATTTTACCTACGCCTCCCCTGTACAAAACCTTGGATATAATATTGGTGCCACACTAAATTATCCATTTAACGATACCACAAAACTAACAAGCTATATAAATTTCAAACATTATCTTTATAATAATTATCCTACAAATTACAAACCTCAATATGAATTTGAGTTAAAAACACGCCTTGAAACAGCAATTTTTAAATATTTTAGCGTTGCACCATTTATTAATTTCTATCTTCTCAAAGGCCAAACTATCAAAAATGTTGCCACAAATCTTATGATTGGAATCTCTCTATCTTATGGACAAATCTATAAAGATTCTAGAAAAAAAGAAAACAAATCGCCAAAAACTTCTCAAAAATCATAATCATACTCCCCTATTGCTCTATTTTACACTCAACTTTATTTAATAAAACTTTAACAAAAACTTTTATTTTTTTTGTATAATCCTCTTTTTATAAAAAGTGCTAAGTTTAGCAATACATTTTTAGATTCTCAATTCTTTCTAAAAATCCTTTGATTTAATCTTTCAGGAAATTTTATGTGGCAATTTTTTAAAAATAAATACCTCACCCGATTTTGGGACCCTATACCCTCTATTTTATTTATAGGCTTATTGTCAGCGTATTATTTTGGTATTACAGGATCTGCATGGGCAGTAACAGGCGAATTTACCCGATGGGGTGGAGAAATTTTAGAACTTTTTGGAATCAATACCAAAGAGTGGGAGTATTTTAAAATCATTAGTCTTGAAGGCAATATTTTTACACGCAAAGACGGGGTAATGATTATTGGTATGTTTTTGGGTGCGCTCATCGCATCTCTTTTTGCTAACAATTTTAAAATACGCTTCCCGCAAAACAAAACTAGAATCTTACAAGCTCTTATTGGTGGGGCTATCGCTGGTTTTGGAGCAAGACTTGGAATGGGATGCAATCTTGCAAGTTTTTTTACAGGTATCCCGCAATTTAGTCTTCATGCATGGTTTTTTACCATTATGAGTGTTATTGGTGTATATGTAGGGACAAAAATTATCAAAATGCCTTTTTTACAATCTCACGCAACATTACAAAAAGGATCTTTTGAGATTAAAAAGCCAAAAAATTATGAAAAAATATTTTTTATTTTAGGTGTGATAGTGTTGATTTTTAGCCTAATTTACATTATTACACTTATGAAAAATGACAGCTTCAACCCGCTCTCTACACTAGGCATTGCAACCCTGTTTGGCCTTATTTTTGGATTTGTAATTGCTAGAGCACAAATTTGTTTTACTTCAGCTTTTCGAGATTTATTTTTAACCGGAAGAGGTAAAATTGCAAAAGCCATTGTCGCTGGAATGTTGATTTCCACACTAGGAGTTTTTGCATTTATCATACTAGGAATCCCACCAAAAATTATCTGGGCAGGACCAAATGTAATTATTGGCGGATTCTTATTTGGATTAGGAATTGTTGTTGCAGGAGGATGCGAATGCGGATGGATGTATCGGGCAATGGAAGGGCAAATGCATTATGTACTTGTAGGAATTGGCAATCTTATTGGTTCTGTAATTCTTGCATACACTTGGCCTTTTTATTCCAAAATACTGGCAACAAACTTCCCAAAAATCAATCTTTTAGAAAGTTTTGGAAACTATGGTGGATTATTGGTAAATTATTTATTATTACTCTTATTTTTAGCACTAATTTTTATTATAGAAAAAAATGTAAAAAACAAAATCTTAAAGGAAATCGCATGAAAAATTATGAAATCACCTATCATCTCAATCTTTTAGGAGAACCTTGCCCATATCCTGCTATCAAAGGAATTGAAGCAATGCAGCAACTCAAAAAAGGTGAGATTTTACAAATTATTAGCGATTGTCCCCAAAGCATTCATGCTATCCCTAATGATGCGAAAAATTATGGTTATGATATTTTAGAAATCATTCAAAATAATGTAGAAATCCACTATATTATTCAAAAGAATTTCTAAAAAGCCATTAATATGCTAAGATATTAATGGCAATCCTGCCAATAAACATAGAAAATAAAACCACTACAACAAATAAAAAACAGAGTAGAAAAACTAGAAACTATGTTAAATAACTTTAGATAAGCCATTGAAATTATAAAGCTTTTTATCAAGCTCTTCTTTCATTCCTATATTTTTTAAAACTTCTGATAAATCTTCAAATGTATGTGTATGAGTAATTCTAATTGCTTCATGTGCTTCAGCTTGATAATTCTTTGCTTCATAGCTTCTTTTAAACCTTTTTTAATTCCATTTAAAGTAATTTCATGAAATTCTGCTCGATACACTTCTTTTGCAACATTTTTAATTTTATCAAAAAACATTTTTCCAATTGCATAACCCTCACGATCTGGGTCTGTGGCAATATAAACAACTTTATTTTTGCATCGCTCAATATAATAAAAAATACTCTTTTTCTTTTTTTTCATCATAGACAAATTTAGCTTTAAAGTTTTCATCAAAACTCACTAAATTCATAAAATGTCCAATTATGGCAAAAGTTTCATAACCACTATATTTTTTTACTTTTTCTACCTTATTGGGAGATTCAATAATAATAATTGCTTCACTCATTTCTTCTCCTTTTATTATTTTTTGCTAGTATTCCATCAAGTAACTCTGTTGGTTGAGTTGGATGGGATACCTGTAAAAGCCTTAAAAGGCATAAAGCCTTAAAGATTCTTAGAATCGTGTCCGAGATACCCGAGGTTTGAGAGTTACTCACCATCTACTTTTTCCTCTTATTCTTTCTTGATTAAGTTTTTGTTTT
Organism: Helicobacter anatolicus; assembly: GCF_021300615.1. Classification (NCBI taxonomy): domain Bacteria; kingdom Pseudomonadati; phylum Campylobacterota; class Epsilonproteobacteria; order Campylobacterales; family Helicobacteraceae; genus Helicobacter; species Helicobacter anatolicus. The sequence continues at coordinate 260,733 of NZ_JAJTMY010000001.1, read as the reverse complement.
AGAGTAATCAAAGATTTAATTTCGTATTTAATTTTTTCATTGATGACAAAAATATACAAATCTACACTAACACAGGAATATGAGTAATACCTACACCTATGAAAATCTAAAAAAATTAGTAAAATTGCGGATTTAAAAAAATATTCTTAATAACAGCAAAAATAATATCCTAAAATAAAAAAGATAAGAAAAGCAAAGAATAATGCTAAAACCCATCACCTACATATAGAACATAAAATAATATTTAAGAATACTGCATTTAGTAAGTGTAAGTATCCAACATATCATATAAAACACTCCGTCTTAGTATAATAAAGCGAAAAAATAGCCAATACAAATATATTAGCTATCAAGACAAAAATTTATCTAAACCCTTTAAGTTTAGCCTTAATACTCTACAGATATATCCAATTCTACAGCAAAAAATAAAACCCCATACGCCTACAAGAAACTCATCACTTTCAAATAATCACAACAAGGAATTAAATTAATAAAGATCTATTTTTACGCCCCTATATTAAAGATTGATAAAATTTTGCAAAAGCCTTAAGCCATGCTTATCTGATTTTTCCGGATGAGGTTGGACAGCAAAAACATTTTCTTTATTCACAATAGCGGGAAAAACATGTCCATAATCACAAATTGCAAGAAGATCTTCTTCTTTTGCCTTTGCATAATAACTATGCACAAAATACAAATAAAACTCTTCCTTTAATCCTGCAAAAAACTTTTTGTGCTCTTTATTGCATCTACAGAGATTCCAACCTGTATGCGGAATTTTTAATGGACCAAGATTTTGAGAATCAAAACGAACAACATCTCCACTAAATACACCGAGTCCCCTATGTTCACCAAATTCAAACCCTCTTTCAAAAAGTAGTTGCATGCCCACACAAATACCTAAAAAATATTTACCACTTTTAATAAACTCCAAGATTCCTAAATCCATATTTTTAGATCGCAACTTAAAAATTGCATCACCAAATGCTCCCACGCCTGGCAAAATTAACTTATCACATTTTGCCATTGATTCGCTATCTTTAATTCTCTCTACTTCCACTCCAATCGCTCCAAATGCCTGAATCACACTACCCATATTTCCTGCACCATAATCAATAATGCCAACTTTCATTTCCATCCCTTTAAAATCATTGACTATAATTATAACTTACTATCTTTTAATCTTTAAAAAAGGTATTAAACAATATGCAAAGTCTTTCATTTGGCATTTTTTATATGTTTTGTGCTTCATTTTTCTTTGCCATTATGAATGCTTTTGTTAAAGTTCTTTCAGAAGATGTTCCACCGCTTGAAAATTTATTTTTCAGATCTTTGTTTATGGTGTTTTTTATGAGTTTTATTTTTTTTGATAAAAAAAAATTTATTTTAAAAAAAGGGGGGTGGGGGAAACTTTGGACACGCGCCATTTTAGGTGCTATTGCAATGCTTGCGCTTTTTTATAACATCTCTAGTATTTCTTTAAGTATTGCAACAACTTTTATGCAAAGCACACCTCTTTATACTTTATTTTTTGCTTTTTTATTTCTCAAAGAAAAAATTAGTCTGCAAAATATTTTTGCCACTTGTATCGGCTTTATAGGTATTCTTTTTATTTGCAATCCTTTTGGGGAACCTATGGCATTTATAAATATTATTATGGGGATTATTAGCGGCGCACTCTCTGCATTAGCACTTATCACTCTCAAAACACTAAAAGAATATTTTAGTAACAATTTTATTATCTTTTTTTTCGGACTTAGCACAACACTAATTGGTGGGGTCTTGCTACTTCTACCTGATCTAGACCTTATTGATAACACTTGGCATCAACCCAAACTACAAGAATGGGTTTTGCTTTTTTCTATGGGATTAGCTGGTACATTGGGTCAACATTTTCTCACAAAGGCCTATATGAGTGCCCCTGCAGGAATTATTGCCCCCATTGATTACACAAGAATTATATGGGGGATTATTTTTGGTATCTATTTAGGAGATGCATTTCCAAACATACAAACCCTAACAGGAATTTTTCTAATTACTTTTTCAGGATTATTGATTGCTCTACCAATTTTTATTCATGACCTTAGAAGGCTTAAAAATGCAAAAAATCTTTGACACTATAAAAAATATCGCTATTATTGGTCTTAGCCCAAACCCTACAAAAGATAGCTATCAAGTTGCACTCTATCTTCAAAATCAAGGCTTAAATATTATCCCTATTTACCCCAAAGAAGATTTTATCTTGCATAAAAAAGTCTATCGTACTTACACACAAGCAATACAAGAAAACCCTATTGACTGTGTAGTAATCTTTCGAAAAAGTGAAGCTTGCTTAAACATTACCAAAGAAATCGTGCAATGCTCTCTACTTCCCAAAGTTATCTGGCTTCAATTAGAAATCATCAATCAAGATGCCAAAAAACTTGCGGAATCTAAAAATATTATTTTTATTCAAAATCAATGCATTAAAATACAGCACCAAAAGTTCTACTACAATGTTGATTAAAAATATATTATTAATCAAAAATTTTATCCTTTATATTCGTCTCTGGTTTAATCTCGCACATCAGACATCACGAAAACTCGATTTTATTGATATTTTATTTATTTTTATTGCGGGATGTTCTGTTTTACTTTTTATTTTTATGATCAATGAGCTCTCACTCAGTGAAAAGGAAGTAAAAAATTTTTTCAATAATTCTTCTTTACTCTTTGTATGTTCAAGGTGGCTTACACAATATTTCTCCCAAACCGATCTTATTGCAAAAACCCCTCTTTTAGTGTTGCATTTTTTCAATCTTATGCTTTTGTATGGAATCTGTCGCCACATACTCAAGCATAAAAGTGATTCTCTTGTAGCAATTTTTATCTATATTTTATTGCCTGGGGTAAATTTTGCTACCCTCTTTTTGATTGAAAGCAATCAAATTATTTTTACTACCCTTGCTGTTGGTTATATCATCACACGCTATAAAAAAATCCCTATTATTTTATTATTTATCCTTTCTTTATTTAGTGCCGGAACAATCATTGTTGTCCTTGGCATAGCTGTTTTTGCACTAAGAAACAAATATTACAAAACCTTTTTATTTTGCCTACTTTGTGCAGGAATTAATTATTTTATCTATGATCTTGATATTAACGGCAAGCCTCAAGGATACATTCTTGACACTCTAGGGCAAATGGCAATGCTTTATTCTCCTCTTTTATTTATTTATTATACATATTCTATTTATTGGGGAATTATTCACAAAAATAGCCCTCTAGCTTATATTGCTGGATCAAGCATTATTTTTTGCATCCTTTTATCCTTACGTCAAGATATTAATTTTTATACCCTTATCCCCCAAAGCCTTATTGGGATTCCAATTCTTATACAATGTTTTTTCAATGACCTAAGAACACATCTCCCACAATTTCGCACCAAACACTACATACTATCTAGTCTAATTATCATTTTTCTATTTTGTGAAACTTCTCTTTTTTTAGGTAATAAAATCACTTATCTTTTTTCTCAAAAACCCAATTTCGCGTCTAATTATTATTTTGCTAAAGAAATTGCACAACAACTAAAAAATATGCATATTACCGCCATCAAAACTAACTCTTCTTTAGCAATGCAACTAAAATTTTATGGCATATATAAAAGTCATACCCCAGAACTACTTCCCACAAAAACAAACAATTCCGATATTACTATCACCTATAATGGTCGTGCTATCAAAAAATATAATATCAAAAATCACTAATGCAAAAAGCCTTTGGAATTATAGAACTTGTCTTTGTAATCACTTTGCTACTTTTGTGTATTACTCTTGCTAAACCCTATCAAAACAACCAAACCCATAGGGCCTCACAATATCTTTTACAAAACATACTCTATACTAAAAATCTTGCCCTCACACAAAGCACAATCTATACTACACTATCACAAAGCAAATGGCTAAAAGATATGTTTCCTAGCATCGCACAAGAAATATTAATCACAAAACCTATGCTTTGGCAAATCCAATTTCATCTTAATGGCACATATACAAAAAATAGTTTTAGCATTTATTTTGATACCCCAAGAATCGCACAAACTACACATTATGACAATCGCCCTATGGCAGGTGATCTCATTGCAATCCAAGGAAACAATCTACGCTGCATAAGCGGGTATAACAACACAAACATTGCTGATTTTTGCAAAAATAATGCAGAAACAAGTACCCGCTTGCAAGAAAGTTATGGAGTAAATCTTGCTATCACACATCAACTTTCTTGCAAAGAAAATAAAACCGCAAGAATCTATTTTGACAATCAAGGCAAACCTTATTGTGGAAAAACTCCAACCCCACTTACAAGACCTTTTATTATCACACTTTCAAAAAATCATCATCAAAAAACTTTTTGTATCCTACCATACACAGGAGCTATCAAAAAAGGAGAAATATGCTACAAAATATAATTTTATTAAATGACTTTGATATCACACAAAGACCACGCCCTTTTCGTATGTTAGAAATGCTTAAAAATCATTACAATCTTTTTGCTATCGCTAGGGAATGTAAAGAAATTACTGGAATTAAAACCTTTGCCTACCCTCCTTTAAAAAACTCAAAAGATCGATCAAAAAAAGAACAAGATGAACTAATAAAAAAACTAAAAAATAAAGATTTTATACCTCTAATTTACACAAAAAATCGCATGAAAATCCTAGATTTTTTCAAAGAGATTCCTACTGCAAGCTTGATTATAGTCGAAGATATTACTCTACTCCCTTTTGCAATTGATTATAAAAAAAACTGCCCAAAAACAAAGATTTTAATTGATTTGCGAGAATTTTATCCTTTAGAATATGAAAACAATCCTCAATGGATGGAAAGCTTTGGAGAGTTTTTTAGCTTTATCTGCAAAAATTATTTACCCTATGTAGATTTTGCCATCACCATAAGCGAAGGTATTGCAAAAAAATATCAACAAGATTTTTATCTTGATTGTAAAATTTTCTACTCTCTACCCCCCTATCACAATCTATCTCCTACACAAATTAATAATAAAATTCAAATTATTTATCATGGATTCCTTAGCCCTGATCGCAATTCTGATTTTTTACTTGAAATTGCATCACAACTCAAAGAAGATTTTCACATTAACATCCTAGGACTAAGCAATCAAAAAGATTATTTGCAAAGCCTAAAAGATAAGGCACCAAAAAATGTTAGTTTTATTCCTCCAGTCCCCATGCAAGAGCTCATCAACTTTACTAATATTTTTGATATTGGTATCCTCACACTCTCGCCAAATACCTTTAATAACGCCAATGCAATGCCTAATAAATTTTTTGAATACATTCAAGCAAGATTAGCACTCATCTCCACACCTCTGCCATCTCTAGCCCCTCTAATAAAAAAATATAATATTGGCATGTGTGCAAAAGATTTTCAGGCAAAAAGTCTTGCAGAAACACTAAACACTCTCACAAAAAAACAAATTATGTGCTACAAAAATTCTGCACATAACGCCGCACAAACTCTAAATACCACGCAAAATCAAAAATTAATTTTAAAATGGATTAAGGAGTTAATCCAATCCTCTTAATCCCCACTCTCTTCTTCTAGAAGTTTTTTTACCAAATCTTCTACATGTTTTTTATATTTTGGCTTCAAGCTAGTTTTACCAATATTTAACTCCGAAGGTGCAGAAGTTAGTGCATGCATTTTTTCACTCGGTAGTGGCACATACTCCCTACGATAACTCTCATAATAACTACCACACACTGCACAAATTTTCACTCCTTTTTGCTTACAAAACATGCTAACCCACATATCATCATTATTTTTTAAAGGCATAGAATCCCAAAAATTTTCCTTCTTAAAAAAGCAAGGGAGTATCTTAGGGTCAAAAACTTCTAAATTCCACAAAGTCCCCGTACCATTCACGCCCTCAGGTTCACCAGTCTTTTTATCCCTTATAGCGATAAAAGTCACCATAGCAGAAGGATTTTTTTCTTTTAAATCAAGCAATCTTGCCACAAAATTTGGTGGATAGATAATATCATCATCTACACTAATAATTCTAAAATCTTTATCATCCTTCTCTCCTACTTCCTTTAAAATAGGAATAAACTTTTTAAAACTTCCAATATCCTCCACCTCAATAATCTTTAACCAAGGCTCAAAACGCTTCAAAATATCAGGAAAAGTTTTATATTCACCCCGTGCTACATACATACGCACTTCTTGCGGTCGTATTGTTTGAAAAAACAAAGAATCTAACATATAATGCACATAAAAAATACGATCTTTGTGAGTTGTAAAACTTATAATAATTTTATTATTTTCTTTTGGCATTGCAGTATAATCTGTCATCCAAATTTTACGATTCAATTTATAGAGAAAACGGCTTTCCTGTAAAATCGCCGTTTTTCTTAAAGCCTTCAAAAAATCAACAAACATCACATAATAGTATTTCAAAAATTCCATTATCTACCCCTCACTTTTTCTATTTATATCTACAAAATAGTAAGGGGGGGGGGGGGGAGTAAAAAACATTTTTTTCCTTATATTTATTGGATTGAAGGCATGATTATACCATCTTTACCATCAAATACTACCTTACTACCCTCACAAATTTTATCATCTAAAATCAACTCTGCCAAACAATCTTCAATTTTTTCATACAAAGCTCTCTTAAGTGGTCTTGCACCATAAATAGGGTCAAAACCAGCTTGTGCAATCAACTCTTTTGCTTCTTTTGTAAGACTAATTTCAATTCCCCTTTCACTCACTTTTTGCTTAATACTTTCAAACATAATATCTACAATTTCAACAATTCCCTCTAAATTCAGAGAATTGAAAATCACAATATCATCTAAACGATTTAAAAATTCTGGCTTAAAATATTGCTTCAAAATAGCTTCCACTGCCTTTTGTCTCTCTTGTTTATCTGCTATCTCTAAAATCTTATCACTACCAATATTGCTTGTCAAAATGATAATTGTATTTCTAAAATCAACTACCACACCTTTGTTATCCGTCAATCTTCCATCATCAAGTACCTGCAACAAAATATTAAACACATCAGGATGTGCTTTTTCAATCTCATCAAAAAGCACCACACTATAAGGTTTTCTTCTCACAGCTTCAGTGAGTTGTCCTCCCTCCTCATAGCCCACATATCCAGGAGGTGCCCCCACAAGCCTAGATGCAGCATGTTTTTCCATATATTCACTCATATCAATCCTAATGAGATTTTTTTGAGAATCAAATAAAAATTGTGCAAGTGTTTTAGCACTTTGTGTTTTTCCAACGCCTGTTGGACCCAAAAACATAAAACTCCCTATCGGGCGATTATTTTCACTTAATCCTGCTTTATTACGCTTAATTGCCCGAGCAATAGCTTTTAATGCTTCATCTTGACCTACCACACTTTTTCTCAACTCATCTTCAATATGTAAAATTTTTTCTTTTTCCTCTTGAAGCATCTTATTTACAGGAATCTGTGTCCATCGCGATACAATCTCAGCAATACTTTCTTCAGTGACTGCATTTTGCAAAAGTGTCCCATTTTTTTGCATCACCTCCCATCGTTCTTTTAATTCTTCTTCTCTTTGGATTTTTTGCGGAATCTTAGAATAATCGATCTCTGCTGCTTTATTGTAATCTCCATTGCGTTTTGCAAGTTCAGATTCTCTTTTTAAAGAATCAATATCATTTTTAATTTGTGCAATTTCTTTAAAAACAGCTTTTTCATTATCAAATTGCATTTGCAAGGCATTTTTCTTTTCTATATTGTCTGCAATTTCTTTTTGTATCTCTTCTAAGCGCTCAAGATTACTTTTCTTATTTTCCATGTTTAAAGCTTCTTTTTCTACCTCTAAGCGTTGCAACACTCTTTTTATATTTCGCAAGGCACTAGGTTCAGATTCTATTTGCATTTTCAACTCCGCTGCCCCCTCATCAATCAAATCTATTGCTTTATCAGGCAAAAATCTATCTGTAATATAGCGATGAGAAAGCTTTACTGCACTCACCAAAGCAGAATCTGTAATGCTTACATTATGATGTGCTTCTAATTTTTCTTTAATTCCTCTTAGTATCTGTAATGCTTCATTAATACTAGGTTCATTTAAATTTATCGGCTGGAATCTCCTTGTTAATGCTGCATCTTTTTCAAAATATTTTCTATATTCTTTTAAAGTAGTCGCACCAATAGTATGCAATTCCCCTCTTGCCAAAGCGGGTTTTAAAATATTTGCCGCATCCATTCCTCCTTCGCTTGCACCAGCGCCTACAATAGTATGTATCTCATCAATAAATAAAATAATATTTCCTGCTTTTTTTACTTCATCAACAATGTTTTTTAACCTCTCTTCAAACTCCCCTCGATATTTTGCTCCTGCCACCAAAGTACTCATATCTAGCACAATTACTCTTTTATTTTGTAAAGAAAGTGGGACTTCTTTTTTTACAATCTGTTGTGCCAATCCTTCTACAATTGCAGTTTTACCTACTCCAGGCTCACCAAGCAAAATAGGATTATTTTTAGTTTTTCTAATAAGAATTTGCATCATCCTTGTAATTTCCTCATCTCTCCCAATCACAGGATCTAGCAAATTATCCATCGCTTTTTGCGTCAAATCAATGCCAAATTTTTCTAATGCTTCAAATTTTGCATCATCATTTTCCTCTTCAATCTTCCTTCCAGCACGCAGATTCTGAAGATTTTTTTTCAATTCTAAAATATCAATTTTTTCTCCCAAAATCCCCTTAAAATCTTCTAAATTTGCAAGAATAAAAATATCAATCGCAATAAATTTATCTCCATTTTTAATCGCTAAACCCTCAGATTTTTGTAAAGCATTTTGCAAAGAAAGACTAAGACTTAAATTTTCCTTTACTATGTTTGAAGTTTTAGGCAATTTTTCTGCAAGGGTTTTTACATAAGGTTCTATTTGTCTAGCATCAATTTGCATTTTTTCTAAAACCTGATTCAAAATAGATTGTGGAGTATTGAGCAATGCCCAAGCAATATGTATCAAGTCAATTTCTTGATTTTTTTGATGCATGGCTAATGCTGCAGCAGAATCTAAAATTCCCTTGAATTGATTTGTTAATTTTTCAAAAATATTCATCACAAAACTCCTTAACTTTGATATGAAAATCATTATATAAGTTTAGTGTGATAATGTCAAGTTTTATAAATAAAATCCCATAAACTTTTAAAAAAATATTGATTACATAAAGAGTTTAGCAATTTATAAAGATATTTTTGATAGAATGTAAAATCTCAATTTTTTAAGGCAAACCACCTTATATTTTATTTTAAATATTAAAGAAATGGACTTTTAAAATGAATAAATTTTTCTTATCAGGATTTTTTGGAACTAGTTTTTTGTCTCTTGCGCTACTCATGCAAAATGTTCAAGCAACAGAACAAATCGCAGAAAAAAAATCTATGCAAAAAGATCGTATCGAAGCTTATAATAAACTTACAAAAATAATCAACACTGTTGAGAAAGCCTATTTTGATGATCTAAAAATTGATGAGATTATTGATAAGGCAATATCAGGGTTACTTACAAATTTAGATGCGCATTCTGCTTATTTAACAGAAAAAAAATTTAAAGAATTACAAATGCAGACAGAAGGAGAGTTTGGTGGTCTTGGAATCACCGTAGGAATCAAAGATGGTGCTCTTACAGTAATTGCTCCAATAGATGATACCCCCGCACAAAAAGCAGGATTAGAAAGTGGAGATATTATCTTAAAAATCAATAATGAAAGCACTCTAAATATGAGTATTGATGATGCGGTAAATCTCATGCGTGGAAAACCAAAAACCTCTATCAATCTTACAATTTATAGAAAAAATGCTCCAAAACCTATAGAATTTAAAATCACACGCGACATCATACAGGTCAAATCTGTTCATTCTCGCAAAATTGAAAATGAAAATTTTCTATATGTGCGTGTAAATTCTTTTGACAAAAATGTCACAGATTCTGTAAAAGAAGCATTAAAAAAAGCTGGAAAAATTGATGGAATGGTTCTAGATCTTCGCAATAATCCTGGAGGCCTACTCAATCAAGCAGTAGGACTATCAGAACTCTTTATCAAAGAAGGTGTGATCGTCTCTCAAAAAGGTAGAATCAAAAATGAAAATATCGAATACAAAGCTAATGGAAAAGCACCTTATGCAAATTTACCAATCGTTGTACTTATTAATGGGGGGACTGCTAGTGCTAGTGAAATTGTCTCAGGGGCATTGCAAGATTACAAACGCGCTTTAATTATAGGAGAAAACTCTTTTGGTAAAGGTAGCGTGCAAGTTGTATTACCTGTAGATAATAATTCTGCAATCAAACTTACTACTGCAAAATATTATCTACCAAGCGGCCGCACTATACAAGCTATAGGAATCACTCCTGATATTATTGTACATGCAGGAAGTGTGCCGCAAAATGAAAATAGCTTTGAAATCAAAGAAGCGGATTTAAAAAATCATTTACAAAATGAATTAATCAAACTTGAAAAGAAAGATACAAAAACCCAAAAAAAAGAAGATAAAAAAGAAGATAAAAAAGAAATCATTACTCTTGAAAATATCAATAGTGATATCCAGCTAAAAACCGCAATTGACTTACTAAAAACTTGGAATATCATCAAACCTCAAGCACAAAACACTACAATCAAATCAAAATAAGGATAAAAAATGAAAAAACAAGAAATGATTTATGAAGGCAAAGGGAAAAAAATTTTTTCTACAGAAAATGAGAGATTAATCATTGCTGAATTTAAAGATGATCTCACTGCATTTAATGCCGAAAAAAAGGGGAGTCAGAGCGGGAAAGGTGCAATTAATTGTCAAATTTCAAGCCTTATTTTTAAATTACTCCAATCTCATGGAATCCCCACACATTACGAAGAAACCTTAGATACAACACATATTTTATGCCAAAAAGTAGAAATTATTCCTATTGAAGTAGTTGTACGTAATGTAGCTACTGGATCTTTAAGTAAAAGATTAGGAATACAAGAAGGAACAATACTTCCTTTTAGTCTCGTTGAGTTTTATTATAAAGATGATTCTCTTGGCGATCCTATTATTAATGATGAACATTGTAAGATTTTAAATATCACACAAAAACAAGAGGAATTAGAATTCCTTAAATCTCAAGCAAGAAAAGTAAATGAAATTCTAAAAGATTTTTTTATACAAAAAAATTTAAAGCTTATTGACTTTAAACTAGAATTTGGAAAAACTAAAGATGGTAATATTGTTCTTGCAGATGAAATTAGCCCTGATAGTTGTAGATTCTGGGATAAAGATACAAATCAAAAACTTGATAAAGATGTCTTTAGACAAGATTTAGGAGATCTTAAGGTCGCTTATGAAGAAGTTTTAAATCGCTTAACCAAAGGACTATAATGAAAGCTCATATTTTTATCCAACTCAAAGATGGAGTATTAAATCCCGAAGCAAAAGCCATTGAAAATGCACTAAAAACTCTAGGATTTAGCTCTTTTGATTCCCTAGAAGTGAGTAAAAAAATTACTATAAATTTGACACATAATGATAAAAATAAAGCACTAGAAGATGCTAAAAAAATGTCTGAAGAACTTTTAGCAAATCTTGTAATCGAAGATTTTAATATTCAAATAGAAGAGTAAAAAATGATTGCCATACTTCAATTTTTAGGAACTAATTGTGAAAGAGATATGCAATATGCATACCAGACACTTCTTAAACAAGAAGTCGCTATAATTTGGCATAAAGAAAAGTCTCTTCCTAGTAATACAAAACTTGTAGTAATCCCTGGTGGCTTTAGTTATGGCGACTACTTACGCAGTGGTGCTATTGCGCGTTTTGCACCAATTATGCAAGATGTTATCCGTTATGCCAATCAAGGCGGACTAGTTTTAGGAATTTGTAATGGGTTTCAAATTCTTACAGAATCCAAACTTCTTCCAGGAGTTTTAAAGCGCAATATTAATCTTTCTTTTATTTCCAAGCAACAAAATTTAATTATTGCAAATACAGACAATAAATTTCTATCTGCTTATAACAAAAATCAAAAAATTACTCTACCTATTGCACATGCAGATGGAAACTATTTTGCGGATTCTAAAACCTTAGAAAGCCTTGAAGAAAATCATCAAATTTTATTGACATACGAAGACAACCCTAATGGGTCTCTAAAAAATATTGCAGGAATTTGCAATAAAGAAAAAAATGTCTTTGGTCTTATGCCCCATCCTGAAAGGGCCGTAGAAAAACTTATTGGTGGTGATCAAGGACTTGTTATGCTAAAATCTCTTTGTGATTGATTATGTGATGAAAAATTTCTTAAAGCAATTTTTATTTCTTTTTGTATTATTCTTTTTGTATGTATATGCGGAGGATGATACAACACTTGAAAAACAAGAGTTTTTAAACCTTCCATTATCGCCATCAAAAATTATCTATATTAAAAATATTACCCCCACAAAAGAACTAAATAAAACTATCTATATTGGACAGACCATAAAAGTCACCTATAATCTTTTATTGTTTTCAAATGCCAAATTAATAAGTACAGATTTTGACACAACTATCAATACTAAATCCATTAAACCTCTCAATGCAGAAAGTGAATGGGAAATTCAAGATGATGAAAACAATGAAGGTTTTCAAAGCTACCAAAAAACCTATATATATAAAATTCTAAATAAAAATGCCACAATCCCACAAATCAAAGCCATTGCAGTATCTTTTGATAAAAAATATCAAGATGTAGCCATTTCTCCTAAAATTAACCTAGATATCTACAACCTTAAAAACAACCCAAAATATTCTGGAATCATTGCTGATAACCTTAAAATTTTACGGACAAAAACAAAAGCATATGATGAAAAGAGCAATATTATGGTATTAGAGCTTGAAGGACAAAATGCAAATTTAGAAGACTTTATCTTCCCTGATACAAAAATCATCAAACAGGGTATTCAAAACATTGAAGACAATAAAGCAATTTATTTTTGTATTCTTCCAAAAACAATCTCTTCATTATCTTTTGATTTTTTCTCCCTGCCTAACAATCAATTTCAAACACTTACAATCCCGATTTTAGTTTCTTATGATAATGTTGCTGCACAAGATGACATCAAACCAAAAAATATTTTTCTACTCTACTCTACACTTTTTTTAATTGCAGGCATTTTAATTTTATTAATAGTTTATATTTTTCTATGGCGCAACAAATGGTTATTACTACCCATTTTTTTACTAAGCATCTATCTTGCATGGCATCTTTTTTATCGCAATGATATTATCTTACAACCCAATCAAACTATCAAAATACTTCCCACTCAAAATTCTACAACACTTTTTGTTGTAGAAAAACCCATTGAAGCAGAGATCATTGGATCGCATCAAAATTTTTATAAAATAATCACAAAAGATGGTCGTATAGGCTGGATTAAAAAGAGGTAAAATGAAAAAACTTAAAGCAATTTATGCAACACTACTTATGGCATTAGGCCTAGCAATTATTATGTTCTTTATTTTTCTCACCAGAAATAAAGATAATGCCCTTAAAGCTCGTCGTGCCTGCAAAATTTGGTTTCCCCTTTGTGGCTTTAAACTACAAAAAATAGGTGATTTTGACACTAGTGCAACACTAATTGTTATGAATCATCAAAGTTTAACAGATATTATGTGTCTAGAAGCCTACCATCCACAAAACATCTGCTGGGTTGCAAAAAAACAGCTTGGAGATGTTCCATTTTATGGCTATGCACTAAGAGGACCAGAAATGATTTTAATTGATCGTGAAGATAAAAAAGGATTAGCTTTTTTACTAAAAAGTGTCAAAGAAAAAATACAACAAAAAAGACCCATTGTAATTTTTCCAGAAGGTACAAGAAGTAGAGGGAATGAAGATTTCCTTCCTTTCAAATTAGGGGCAAAAATCCTAGCAGAAAAATTCCAGCTCAAAATTCAACCCATTGTGCTTGTCAATACAAGGAAACTCTATAATACTTCCCCTTTTGAAACAAAAAGCAACACTGCCAGAATGATTTGCCTAGAATCTTTTATGCCTGACATCAACAATCCATATTGGTATGAAGAATTACAAAACACAATGCATGAAGTTTATCTCAAGAATTATCAAGAGTTAAATTCATAATTTTTTGCTATAATACCTCATCTTCTAGGGGTATTAGCTCAGTTGGGAGAGCACAACGCTGGCAGCGTTGGGGTCAGCGGTTCGAACCCGCTATACTCCACCATTATTTATTCCTTCAAATACTTTAAAGTTTTACTTTTTTTTAAAAAAAATAATTGTTTGTTTAAAAAGATAAACTAGAATATTTACATCTTAATAAAATTTAAAGGAATAAAATGAGAAAGAAAATTCTATCAAACATTTTAGCGCTTAGTCTATTATCAAGCTTATCTTTTGCTGCTACACTTGATATAGATCAAGCAAAAACAAAATGGACTGCATATAAAACAAGTGAAAAAGTTGCTGTTAGTGGAACTTTTAATGATATCAAATATAAATTTGGTAAAAAGCAAAACAGTATCGCAGAAATCCTAGAAGGTGCTACTGCAACTATCAATCCACTTAGCGTGAATCTTAACGATGAAGTAAAAAATACAAATGTTCGAGAGTCTTTTTTTGCTAAATTTGCAAAAAGCGATATGATCAAAGTAACTTTTAGAAATGTTATTGAAGGCAAAGATCAAGGAAGTATTCTTGCAAGCGTTAATATGAATGGGAAAACTGTAAAAGTTCCTATGCAATACAGCATTAAAGATGGCGTACTTGAAGCAAAAGGCATTCTAGATATTTTAGAATTTGGTGCAAAAGAAGCATTCAAATCTCTTGCTACAACATGTCATGACTTACATAGTGGTCTTACTTGGTCTCAAGTAGAAATCAGTTTTTCAGCTCCTGTTAAATAAATCCTTTGATGCCATTCTTTTACAAGGATGGCATCAAAAATAATCACTAAAATACGCCTTTCCTTCTGGTAAGATATCCTCAAGTAAATCAATCGTATTTTCACATGCTTCTAATCGCCCTATTTGCTTCAAATATAAAGGTCTTTTATACCCTAAAAACATAGTAGTAAGTGTCTGTATATCTAATTTTACACAATTCCTACTTTTTTTACCCCCAAAACTTACCTTATCCTTATCAAATCGCAAAGTAAAAGTTTGATTATTCCACTCAAGCAATGGATCACTCACTTCAAAAGAAAGACTGGCTTGACCAACAATTTTATCAAAATTAAAATCCTTAAAAAACATTTCTACATCTACAATTCTTGCCATAATATAGGGTGTAATCGTTTCTTTTACTGCTGCATCTTCTAATAAAAATGCCAATGTTTCATTATTATAATTTGCTCCTTTAAGATCAGTGAACATTGATTTATGTGCCTTGATATAATTCCATAATCCCATTCTTGCTTCTGTATCAAGATAAATCATTTCTTTGATACTAAAAACATCATTTTCAATCAAATATACTACATAACCTGTTGGACGATCATTAGTATCATAATAAATTGCCACAATCTCATCATCTAAATCCCAACGCCAATACTCTCCCCATGCCAATTCATCTCTTAATAAACATCCATGAGTTTTTATGGCAAATTGATTGTGCAAATCCAGTAAATCTTTGTGATTATGATCGACACGCCGAATTCTCCCATCTGTGGCAACAGTATTTGGCAATTGATTCTCTTTTAAAATAAAAGTCATTTTATCAGAAATAATTTCCCAACCTCGCGAACGATAATATGGAATAGAATAAGGATATAAACAAGAAATGCTTTGTTTTTTTTCTCTCATCTTATGTAAAGCAATCTTAATAAGATTCTTCATTAATCCTAAAGAAGAATATTCTGGATATGTAGCTACACCTGTAATTCCACACATTTGGTAAAACTTCCCATAAATATTCATTTGCATAGGATATAAAACAATCTGTGAAACAAGATTTTTATCTTCAAAATATCCCAAAACTTCAGCTTTTTTTAGAATCGGGGTTTTTGATTGCTTGATTTCCTCACTATTCCACCCTACTTTTAATAAATCATTATTTGTTACCTGAAATGCATAACGCAAAAGCTTATTAAATTGTTCTAGATCTTGCAAACCCAATACTCTTAATTCCAAAGAATCGATAATATTACTTTTCATTTACACCTATTTTTTTTTGAAATTATAAAATAAAATTATCAAGTTTATTTATCTTGCATTATGGCACAAACAACAAATAATTAAAAATAAAAGAAAGAAAAAGAAGGAGAGAGATTCCCCTCTCTCTGCCAGAAAAGAAAAAAATTAATAACCAAACACTAAAGCACTATAAAATGTTTCTGATAAAGGAGTTTGACCTATTATACCACTTTGATGCTGCCAACCAAGTCTTAAAGAAAATCCTGGCCAACCAAATTCCGCAAAAGTTCTAAAAGTATGATGCTTTGAAAAACTTATATCTCCACCGATACCTAAGCCAACTGCAAAACTTGCAAAATTAAAATAATATTTTACAACTGCTTCTATAGGAATATAAATATTTCTTTCAATAGCAGTAATAATTGGTTGTGTACCATAAATATCCATAGCTAAAAGTTCAAGCCCACCTATTCCTATACCTGCATTTCCACCAAGAAGTAAATTATCTAATATACGATAGTAAGCACCAAATTGAGTAGACAAACCAAAATTAATAAAAGCTGCTGTAAGATCATCATCATTATAAGTAGATACCGCAGAAGAAAACATCACTCTCCAACTAAAAAGAACATCTTTTCTTTTACAATTTTCTGTTCTTAAATATCCTGGTACATCACATTTCATAGATTGATTTGTTTGAGCCATTGCCCCATCTCTTACACCTTCTTCAAAACCTTTTGCGTAACCATCATTATATTCTTTAGAATCAGTATCTTTTTTTAACTTTGCTGCACCGCTCTTACTTAACGCATTTTGACCATCTCTATAACCATCTATATAGCCATCTTGTCTAGTGAAATCTACAGCTCCCAAAAATAACAAAGAGAGCATAAAAACAATAAAACTCTTTCTCATGAAATAATCCTTGCTTCGTAATATGAAGTAAACATTATACCCCCCCCCCTCTTTAATAAAAACTTAATTTTTTTATTAAATAAAAATTTTTTTTAAATTTAACTACAAAATGTAAAATAAAATCATTCTTTTGTAGCTAAAGAATAATCCTAGATTTATGAGTATAAATATTACATCGCCCCTCTCTTGCAAATCCTACAAGAGTAATTCCAAGTTTTTGAGCAGATTGAATCGCTAATTGCGTAGTTGCAGCCCTTGATACCACAATAGGAATATCATGCATTGCTGTCTTAATCATCATCTCTAAAGAAAGTCTTCCGCTAACAAAAAGCACTGATTTACTTAAATCATCATGATTTAATCTTGCCTTACCTACAACTTTATCAATTGCATTATGCCTACCAACATCAAAAGCCTGCTGTATAATTTCCCCTTTTGCATCAACCAACATTGCCTTATGCACACAACCTGTCTGATTAAACAAATCATTTTCTTCATAAAAATACCCTAGTGTTTTCCAAATCATTTCAATAGGAACACGCACTTGTGAAGCCACGAATTTTTCAATAATCTTGCCCTCAAAATTACCCGTTACACCTACACAACACCCAGAAGTCAAAGTTTTTTCCCGATAAAGATTTACAAGATTTTCCTCATTAATTTTTGCATCAACATTTACTCGCAAACCATCATCAACAATCTCGACTTTTATAATATCAGCAACACTCTCAATCACACCTTCACTTAACAAAAAACCAATAGAATGTGCATCTTGATCTTGAGGAATACTCATTGTAGAAAGAATTTTTGTACCATTAAGGTAGAGAGCAATACGCTCCTCCTTAATGATACTATCTTGCTGGTCGATACTCTCGCCATTTTCATAAACTCTTAAACAAGGCAAAGAGCTTATAAAGTTATTTTGCACCTGTTAATTCCTTATAATAATAACTATGCAAAAGTGCTAATTCTTCTTCACCCATATGTCCATTTAAAATAGATTCTAAAGCCCCTTCAATAGCAAATACCGCCATATAAATATGAGTAATTAGCAATGCTAAAACACCAAAACCTAGAACATTATGAATAATTGCAAAAAGTCTCAAAGTGTTAATATCTGCCCAGAAAAAATGCATAAACAAGCCAGTAATAGCCATGATAAAGCCACCAACTGTAGCAAGCCAAAACCACATTTTTTGACCAGCATTAAATTTTCCTGCAGGTATCTCTCTTTTTTCTTGAGAAAGATAACCACCCATAATTTTCATCCACTCAATATCATAAAGCTTAAATAATGCAGGCTTTACCCACATCAAAAACATCAAAGGACCAAAAACAATAAAAACCCAAGTTGCAAGGAAGTGTATATTTTTTGCTGTACGAATCAACATACCACCACCTAATTTATCACCAAAGACCATCATAAGTCCTGTGATACAAATCAAAACAAATGGAATAGCAGCACCCCAATGCACAAAAATATTATAGCTTGAAAAAACCTTAATCTTCTTGCCATGATGCCCAAATCGTTTTGGTCCTACAATTCTGTTATGGCCAAAAAATGCCAAAGGCACTCCAATGAGAATTAAAAAAAAGATCAGGGCAAAATACTTATGCTGTAAAATTGTAAAACCTTCACCAAGTCCTTGCCATCCCCTGATTCCTGTAATTTTTTCCCCATTATCTGCCAAACCAATACCCACACCATCCATCTGCATTACAGAACCACTTACTACGCCAGATGTAGGGGATTTTAACCCCCACCCCTTAATAGCCTCAATTTGTGGTGTGCCATAGATCTTTTGATTGTATGAAAAATCTATACTTGTATGCTCTTCTTTTTTTGCAAATGCAAACTGCACTCCAAAAACTACAAAAAAAGCAAGAACAAAAAACTTCATTTTTTTCATTCAATCTCCTTATTTGTCACCATATGCCTTACTCCAAATATATGGAGTCTCTGCGGTTCCCATACCTTTTGTAACTGCTCTATGACGAATAATATTGCTTACTTCATCAGATCCACCTGCCAACAATGCTTTTGTAGAACACATTGCAGCACAAGCAGGAACTTTTCCTTCAGCAATTCTATTTTGTCCATAAAGCTTATACTCTTCTTCACTAAATGTTTCTTCTGGACCACCTGCACAGAATGTACATTTATCCATAGAACCTCTAGATCCAAACACATCGCTTGTTGGAAATTGTGGCGCACCAAATGGGCAAGCATAAAGACAATAACCACAACCAATGCAAGTATTTTTATTATGCAAAACAATTCCATCTGCACGAATATAAAAACAATCCACAGGACAAACTTTTGCACAAGGGGCATCAGCACAATGCATACAAGCAATAGAAATAGACTTTTCTTTACCTACAATTCCCTCATTAAAAGTAATGACACGTCTTCTGCTTACACCAACTGGCAAATGATGCGCTTCTTTACAAGCAACATCACAGCCATGGCAATCAATACATCTCTCATCATCACAATAAAATTTAATTCTAGAATGACTTACTGCATTAAAACCGCCTGCAGTAAAAGGCACTTGATTTTGTCCGCTCATTTTAACCTCCTTATGCTTTCTCTACGCGACATAAACCGCTTTTTGTCTCAGGACATGCAGTATTATAATCATACCCATACCCCACTACTAAAGAAGCTGCTTCACCTACCGCATAAGGCTTAGTTCCCTCTGGATAACGGTCAATAAGATTCTTACCACTATAAATTCCAGAGAAGTTTTGAGGTAAGAATACACTTTGCTCATCAACACGATAAGAGTGCTTAGCTTTTACCAAAATTTTAGTGCCACCAACTCCATGTACCCATACATCATCACCATCTTTAATACCTAAATTAAATGCAGTATTTGGATGGATCTCTACAAACATTGTATGATAAATTTCTGCTAGATATTTAGCACTTCTTGTCTCTGTTCCTGTTCCCATGTGTGATACAAGTCTTCCTGTAAGCATATTAAGTGGATAATCTTTTTTCCAATCTTTATTTTGCTCACTTGCAAATCTCACATTAGCACGGAATAAATCTTTTTTATCTGGGAATGTCGGATATTTGCCTACTAAATCTTGTCTAATAGAATGTAATGGCTCTCTATGTAGAGGAATTTTATCATACCAATTCCATACAATCATTCTAGCCTTTCCATTACCATAAGGACAGATTCCTGCTTCCAATGCTTTTTCTACCAAAATATTAGTAGTGCCGGTAGCAAAGGTTGTTCCTTTCACTGCTTCTTTTTCCTTAGCACTCAATTTGATATTTAATACGCCTTCAATATTGTCCGCAGTAATTGCAGGATGTCCCGCTATCTTAGAGTTTGGCAATTTTCTTGGACTATACATACTAGTACCATCTGGTGCTTTTTCACCCCAATTCATTCTAAAGCCCATACCACCTTGCATTACAGGAACACTATCATTATACATTATAGGAGTTCCAGGGTGTTTTTCACTCCAACAAGGCCAAGGCAAGCCATAATACTGATTTTTCATTGGACCATAGCCTGCTAAGGTCACCTTATCAAACATGTGCCAATTATCACAATGTTCCTTCAAGCGTTTTGCACTCATACCTTGCAATGCAATACTTCTAATACTTTGTGCCATT
Organism: Helicobacter anatolicus; assembly: GCF_021300615.1. NCBI lineage: Bacteria > Pseudomonadati > Campylobacterota > Epsilonproteobacteria > Campylobacterales > Helicobacteraceae > Helicobacter > Helicobacter anatolicus. Next base: position 240,020 of record NZ_JAJTMY010000001.1, on the reverse strand, counting down.
TCTGTTGTTGCGTCATCTGGCCAAATAAATTCTTTTCTACCTTCTTTTTTAGCAATTTCATATAGTGATTTTTGGAATTCCTTCTTAAACCCTAATCTCTCTGCTAAATCAAATAAAATTTCATGATCTTCTCTACATTCAAACATAGGTTTGATGACTTGATATCTCCATTGATAAGCACGATTAGTCGCAGCAACTGAACCACTAGTTTCCATTTGCGAAGCAGCAGGTAATAAGAACATATTATCTTTTCTATCTGTTATTACTGCAACATCATTTACATAAGGATCAATAAATACTACCAAATCCATCTTATCAAGTGCTGCCTTAGTCTTATCAAGTAAAGATGTTGTAGAAATACCATTACCAATAACTACTAAAGCTTTTAGAGGTGTACTACCATTATTTGCAAAGTTTTCTTCCTCTAATACACCAAATCTCCAAGTAGATAAAGCATAACCTGTTTTTTCCATCAATTCTTTTGACTTAAATCGTCCCTTCATCCACTCATAATCCACATGCCAATGCTTACAAAAATGTCTCCAAGGACCTTCTCCAAGACCATAATATCCTGGCAATGTATCAGAAAGATTTCCCATATCAGAAGCACCTTGAACATTATCATGGCCTCTTAAAATATTCACACCGCCACCAACTTTACCAATATTGCCTAGTATAAGTTGCAAGATAGGCATAATACGCGTATTGTTAGTACCTACAGTATGTTGTGTCAAACCTTGATTCCAAATCAATGATGCAGGTTTAGCCTTTGCCATCTCAGTGGCAACTCTTTTAATTGTTTCTGCTGGGATCCCTGTAACATCAGCCGCAACATTTAAAGGATATTTTTTTGCTTCTTTAAAAATCTCCTCATATCCATATACTCGCTCTTTTAGGTATTTTTCATCATAAAGCTTTTGCTCTACAATATAATTAATCATCCCATAAATAAATGCCACATCCGTACCACTTCTAATGCGAACATATTCATTTGCTTTTACCGCTGTTTTACTAAAATGCGGATCAACACATACAATCTTTGCACCTGCTTCTTTTGCACGCAAAAGATGTACCATGCCCACAGGGTGATTTACCGCAGGATTTGCACCAATAATCAAGATAAATTTAGAGAATTGCATATCTCCTAGGTGATTTGTCATTCCACCATATCCAAATGTATTTGCCACACCGGCAACTGTTGGGGAATGTCAAATTCTAGCTTGATGATCTATATTATTTGTACCAAAAAACGCTGCAAATTTTCTAATATAATAGCTTTGTTCATTGCTCACTTTTGCAGAACCAATAAACATTACACTATCAGGGCCGTGTTTTTCACGAATCTCTTTTAGCTGTGTTGCTATCTTACTCATCGCAGAATCCCAAGTAGTTCTCTTCCACTCGCCATTTACCTTCTCAATAGGATAGCGAAGTCTAGTCTCACTTCTTGCACGATCAATCATATCCGCACCTTTACAGCAGTGGCCGCCTTGTGATACTGGATGGTCTTGTGCAACTTCTTGGCGCACCCATACGCCATCTTTTACTTCAGCAATAATTCCACATCCAACAGAACAATGCGTACAAATTGTTTTGATTTTTTGTGATCCTGGATATGCTTCACCCAACTCTTGTTTTCCTGCATGTTTCAAAATTTCTTCAGTGTCATTTGCTAAAACACTAGAAATAGAAGCAGCACCAGCAAGAGCAGACATTTTCATAAAAGCACGACGAGATTGTCGTTTTATGTTATTTTCGCTCATACTTTACTTCCTTATTTTTTTAGTTTTACTTTGCTACTGAATAATAGGTTTTCCAATATTGTGTATTACCTGTATACAGCACTTCATCTTTTACAGACTTACCTTCTACAACGCCAATCTTTTTGCTATCTTCTTTACATCCTGTGAGCGCAAGCCCGCCAACAGCAACAGCAACAGAAGCTTTTGTAGTCGTCTTCAAAAACTCTCTACGAGAATTTTTTTGCATACTATCTCCTTGAAAAGATTTTGGGGTAGCCCCATATAAACCCTACAAACACATAGAGTTTAGATCAAGCCACATATACTATCTTCTAATATACAAAATACTTCAAAAATATTTGCTACATTCAGATAAAAATCACATTCCTCAAATTGCCTCATCCCTGAAATAATAGGCTCTTTCATCGGAAAAATATACTCTTGATAGACTTTATTTGCCTCAATAATTTTATCATCTTGTAAAAGTTGCTTCATGAACAAACATAAAATACCTAAATGATCTTCATTTTCTTTTGAAAAGTTTTTATTCAAATAAAAACTATTTTCTTTCAAACTCCGCTTAACTTGCACTAAACTTTCACCACCATTACAACCTTCTTTATAATGTGAAAGATAAAGCGATACACAACTCTTGCCATCAAGGCTAAAAGGTAATGAAAAAATTTTTGTATATTGCGCCACAATCAAACCAAAATCACCCACCAAGTTTGCATGCATATTTTTAAAATCATTTTCATTAATTTCATCTAATGGATATTGTCCTAAAAGCTCAACTTGTTTTACCAAAACTTCTTGTTTTTGCTCTAAAAGTTCATACAAAAATAAATTTGCAAGAAAATCATAGTATAAGATTCTAGATTTTATTATTTGATTATCTAAACTTTTTTGCTCAATCATGACTGCACTCCAAACATTACCTTAACCTTACAGGTCTCACAACACTCCAAAGATCGTAATCTTGCAGCATCATTTTTAAAAATTGGCGTCATCATATTTTTAATCTTTTCAACAGCTTTTGTATTAGCAAAAATCTTACCGCACTCTACACACTCAAATCCTCTATCTCGTGCTACAATCTCATGTTCAAACCATTTTGGCTCCAAATTAATTCCATCAAATTTTACGCTAATTGCTTGTTCAGGACAAGAATCTACACAATAACCACAAGTAGTGCAAAGGCTTGGATTATGCATCAGTGAAAAATCTCCTGCACTCAAACTCTGTACATTACATGCACCCACACAACTCATACATAATGTACATTTATCTTGATTTACAATCACACGCCCGTAAGTATTATAAGTATTTGGGATAAATCCAAGAATATCATCTTTAACTACAAATTTTAAGCGTTCTGAAAATATGTGACGCAACGCATCTTTTTGACCCTGTCTATAGGTATAGGCAAAGTCACTATATACCCCAGCAAGCTTAATTTTTTCTTGTAACTTTTCTTTATCATGAGCTAGTAAAACCGCATCTCTTTGATATTTTTTCTGAAAAATATTATTTAAAAACTCTATGGCACTCATTAATGCCATATTTTTCTGTGGATCATAAATTACAACTTGCGCACTACTTTCTTGCACAATACTTAAAAGATAGGTTTCGTTTAAAAGATGAGTTTGTGCAACAACAAAGGCTAATGTATTACCAAAATCAATATCTAAAACATCTTGACTTGTGCTCGCATCCACCACCACAGGCACAATATTTTTATAAAGTTTTGCAATTTCATAAAGAGATTCTTTATCATACCCATCTCTTTGTACAGAACCTGTGGGGCAAGCCATCACACAAGCCCCACAACTAATACAATCAAGCGCAGAAAACTGTAACTCCATCAAGGAGTCATTTTTACTCACGCCAAAAGTTGGACAAGAATCCGCGCAAGCATGGCAATATCCCTCTCCTTTTTTATCAGGACGACGATGATGATACTGGCATTTATCAGCATTATAATGAATAATATTATGGTAGCTATAAGTCCCTACTCTAGAATCTAAAATATCAATCAAATCTTGTGGGGTTTCATAATCCTGCACATTTTCACAGCCCATAAATCTTTTTAGATTCTCATCTTCATAAAATAACACCATTTGTGCAAATTGTAAGCTAAATAAGGAATCTTCTCTTTTTATCTTGGCTTCAAATTGCCCCAAATGACCATTAATTGCTACTACCTCTTTTGGAGACAGCACGCCAACTTGATAATTGATTTTTTCATAAGAATCTAACATTGCTGCAAATTCTTCAACTTCTTCTCCCTCACCAAGAATCAATACTGTAGGAGCAATTTCTAAAGAATAAAAACGCAAAAAATCAGAATAATCTTGATAGATTTCAAAACTTTCTTGCAAGATTTTTTGTTTTTCTTGCGAAAAAATTCTTATTAGTTTTTCATACATCTAATCGTCCTAAAAATGTCAATCTAATAGCAGTATTATATCTTATAAAGAATATTTTTTTAGTTTTTCGGAAGGATTTTAGGAAAAATTTTTTAAATATTTTATAGAAAATCTACAACTTTTATTGTTTTTTTAAATTCAAATACTGCAAAAATAAAATATTAATTAAACTTAAAAAAATTCCAAACAAATATACATAAAGATTAAAAATTTCAAAAAACATCAATACAAAAATCCCAACAATCATCAATAAATAAGCTAACAATCTTGTCCATATAGTAAAAACCTGAATTCCTAAAATCCACTTAGAATATTTTTGTTTTTTAAAATTTTCTTGTTGCATAGCATTTACTTCATTTTCCACACGCTTTTTTAACCCTAAATAGCTTGCAATACTCACAAGAAAAAACCCGAAAAATCCCATCTCATAATTTAATAAATACCAACTCCACCCCATATATCCATATAATGCAGCAGCTCCTATTAAATTAACCCCCAATAAAATAAACAAGCATTTAATTTTACACATCCTTTTTTTTCTCTCCATCTTGATAATAACTATATTTAATATCATCTTTTATGGTTTCTAGTTCTTTTTTTGTACGATTATATGCTTTTTTAATATTTAACAATGCTCCTCCAATACCCCAAAAAACACCAAGCCAAAACAACCATTCAAGACCCAGCCATTTTTTCAAAATGTATCCCACTCCTACACCTAATACAATCGCCACAACAATGGAGATTCCTAAGCTTAAATCATAAACCCCAGAAATAATTTTTTTAATTTTTTTATCTTTACTCATTGTATTTCTTTAAAAACTTCATCAGCCCTATTAAGCACCTTATCAATTACCTCTTCATTCATTGGAGTACAAATAAATCCTGTTTCAAATTGCGAACAAGCAAAATAAACTCCCTTATGTAACATTGCTTGATGAAATCTTGCAAACATTTCTGTATCACTTTTTTTAGCATCATCGAAATTTTTAACTACACCTTCATTAAAGAAAAATCCAAACATACTACCTCTTACACAAGTTTGCAATGCAATATTATTTTCCTTTGCAAGTTTTTTTAATCCCTCTGTAAGCCTTAAAGCTAGTTTTTCCATTTCTTGATAAATATGTGGATTTTGCTCAATTTTGCACAATGCCGCAAGTCCTGCAGAAACTGCGACAGGATTCCCACTTAATGTTCCAGCTTGATAAACACTGCCGCTTGGCGATAAAAGTTTCATAATTTCTTCTTTACCACCAAATGCAGCCATGGGCATGCCTCCACCAATCACCTTTCCAAATGTAAAGAGATCGGGTACAATATCACAATATGCCTGTATTCCATTAATCCCTGCTCTAAAACCACTCATCACCTCATCAAAAATCAATACCGCATCATAAGCATTACAAATCTCTCTCAAGGCTTTCAAAAATTCAATATCTGCTGGCACAAGCCCCATGTTTCCAGCAATTGGTTCAATAATCACACAACCAATATTACCTTTTTTAAAACATTCCTGAACAGATTCTATATCATTATATCTTGCTACAAAAGTATGTTTGCTAAGATCTTCTGGCACACCTGGCGAGCTAGGAGCACCAAAAGTTGCACAACCACTACCCGCATTTACTAATAAACTATCACTATGACCATGATAGCAACCATCAAATTTTAAAATATCATCTCTTTTACTATAAGCACGCGCCAAACGCAACGCACTCATCACCGCTTCAGTCCCAGAACTCACAAATCTTATTTTATCAATCCCCTCATACATCTTAATAATCATCTTTGCTAATTCTGTCTCTTTTTCCGTAGGAGCACCAAAACTAAGTCCCTCTTTAATTGCATCCATCACCACAGATTCTATATCTTTATCACAATGTCCAAAAATCAAAGGTCCCCAACTTTGCACAAAATCAATGTAATGATTATTATCCACATCAATTAGTTCATACCCCTGCCCTTTTTGTATAAAAACCGGGCTTCCTCCTACACTTTTAAAAGCCCTAACCGGAGAATTTACTCCACCAACTATCACTTGTTTAGCTTCATTAAAATCATTAATACTGCAGAGTAAATTCATATCTTCTCCTTAATTTATTTTAATTTCAAAAATTTATAAATATTATACAATACATCGCAACAAGATTGCGCATTTTAAAAATTACAATACTGCTAGTCTTATCACTAATTTTTATTTTTTCACTTCTTAATTTCAAACAGAATTTTTTGATATAAAACATACAAACCTATAATTATTTTCTATCAATTCTTTTCAATAGCACCATTTAGAAACATGAAAGAGTAAAAACAAATATACTAAAATATTGCAAGAATATACTCCTCATGCAAAAACACACTATATTTAGAGGGCTTTTTAATGCCACTAATCTTTAATCTTAGTAGAAAATTGACTTTTAAATTTTTACTTTCTGTCTTTTAAGATATTTTTCAATCTATCTCATCTTGAGATTTTTTATCAAAAAGATTAAAATATCCTACTAATCAATAATAAGGGGTTTATTTTGCTAGATTTTATTTTTCAATATCACAAAGAAATTTTAAGTATTCTTACAATTTGGACTTTGGCAGTAATCATGCCAGGTCCAGATTTTTTTCTCATCGTTCGATCCTCCATCAAACAAAGCAAACATCAAGCCCTAAGTTCTGTAGCAGGAATTATCTTTGGCACACTAATTTGGCTTATTGTAGGATTTTTCTTAATCAATATTCTTAGCAAAACCATACTTTTTGACATTGTGCAATTTTGTGGTGGAATTTATTTGCTTTATATGGCAAGTAAAATTTTTTATTCTCTCAAAAATAAAAAGGAACAAAATCTAGATTCTATCCAATTGCAAAGTTCCTCCAAACAAAGCTTTATTTCTGGAGTTTTTACCAATCTCTCCAACCCAAAACCTCCAATTTTTATCAGCATTATTCTTAGCAATCTTCCAACCACACCTCCCCTACAAGTCAATTTGCTTTTACTATTTTTTATGCTTTTTATCCCTAGTATTTGGTTTTGGTTTGTAGTATATTTTTTTAGAATCAAGACAATTTATCAAGGCTTTTTAAAGCGTGCATTTTTTATTGATATAGTCGCTGGAATTATTTTTGTTTTCTTCGGCCTAAATCTTATCTATAGTATTACAATTAAACTTTTTTAAATCAAAAAATTAAATTTTTTATTATATTTTTTGTTACCTATTGTAAAAAGATAAAATTTTATTTTATATTTTTTTTACTTATAGTAATTTTTATGATTTTTTTGATTATAGTGTGTACAAATCATTACAGGAGATAACAATGAAACTATTTGGCACACTTCCAGCGATGCTAACCCCATACAATAAAGATTTAAGCATTAATACGCAAGAATATATCAAAATTGCAAGATTTGGTATCAAGAATGGATTAAATGGAATTTTTTGTAACGGGTCTGCTGGCGATGGCTTGGCACTAAGCTTTGAAAAAAAGGTCCAGCTCATGAAACTTAGCGTCGAAGCGGCAAAAAAAGAAGTCCCCGTAATTAGTGGAATTGGTAGCGTAATTTATGAAGAAACTCTAGCGCTTGCACAAAAAGCAAAAGAAATTGGTGTAGATGCCTTGCTTTTACAACCTCCATTTTACTATCCCATTAGCGAAGAAAATATGATTGCCTATTTTAGTCAAATTGCAAAAAAAATTAGTCTTCCACTCTATATCTATAATATTCCACTTTTTGCCCCTCCTATCAGCCTCAAGGTAGCAAAGACCCTAAGCAAAATTGAAAATATTATAGGAATGAAGGATTCTTCAGGATCAGCGGTGGATTTTGCACATTTTATGGATGTATGTAATTTTGATATTTTTGTAGGTAGAGAGGAATATTATCTTGGAGCATTAATCAATGGTGCTAAGGGTTCAATGACTTCTTGTGGGGGCGTATTTCCAGAGATCATGAGCAAAATCTATCAAAACTTCCACAATCAAGATTTCTCTACCGCTCAAAAACTTCAAAAATCCATCATTAAAGCAATTTCATTTGCATCAAGTCTGCCATTTCCTTTAGGATACGCATGTCTTTTAGAAGCTAGAGGCTTTAATTTCAACAGCCTAGTAAGTCCACACCCTATCCATGAAAATATTACAGCAAGCTTTGAAACTAAAAAACAAGAGGCTAAAAAAATTATTCAAGAGATCCACCAAGAAGTGGGATTAAGTAGTCTTTAGGATCTAACATGCAATTTATCATTATCAACCAATTAGACAATGTTGCCACCACATTAAAAGATTGCAAAAGTGGAGAAAAATTAGGAGATGTTACATTATTACAAGATATCAAAAATGGTCACAAATTTGCCATTAAGGATATTTTAAAAGGTGAGAACATTGTGAAATACGGAGAAGTTATCGCGCAAGCTAGCTGTGATATTAAAAAAGGATCGCATGTCCATATTCACAATATTGAAGGAATCCGAGGACGAGGAGATAAACAATGAAAAATACAAAAATACTAGGCTTTAGAAGAGAGGATAATTCTTTTGGTCTTCGTAATAAAGTTATTATTATCCCGAGTGTGCATTGTGCAAATAAATGTGTAGAAAATATCGCAAAATTAAATCCCGATAGTGTATATATTACACATCAACACGGATGCTCCCAGCTTGATTATGATGCTAAGCAAACCCAAATGGTTTTGGCAGGGCATGGAACAAATCCAAATGTCTATGGCGTGTTGATTATAGGGCTTGGATGCGAGGTAATTAGCGCTGATAATCTTGCTAAAAATATCAAAGAAAACACTCCATATAAAGAAGTACATCACCTCATTATTCAAGAAGAAGGTGGAGTTTTAAATACCACAAAAAAGGGTGATGCAATCGTCAAACAAATGCTTTTAAATGCACAAAAACAAACACAAAGTTTTGGAGATTGGTCAGATATTGTTTTAGGTACAGAATGTGGCGGAAGCGATGCTTTTTCAGGACTTTCTGCAAATCCTGCATTAGGAGCAGTTAGCGATTTTATCATCGAGCATGATGGTAGTGTAATTTTAGCAGAAACAACAGAATTAATTGGTGCAGAGCACCTTCTTGCAAAACGCGCAATCAATGAAGAAATCAAAAACAAAGTTTATAGCACAATTAATAATTTTGAACAGCTTGTTCTTAACTCTCATGCAGATATTAGAGGAGCAAATCCAAGTCCTGGAAATATCGCGGGAGGACTTTCTAGTATTGAAGAAAAATCTTTGGGATGTATTTACAAGGCCGGAAGTAAGCCCCTTGTTGATGTAAAAGAATATGCTCATAAAATCACACAAAAGGGTCTAACGCTAATGAACACTCCAGGAAATGATATAGAACAACTCTCTGGAATGGTCGCTGGTGGATGCAATCTTTGTATTTTTACCACAGGAAGAGGTACTCCAACAGGCTCTCCCATTACTCCAACTATCAAAGTTTCCTCCAACACAAAAACTTTTTTAAATATGCAAGATTGCATTGATATTAATGCAGGAGATATTTTAGATGGCAAAAAAACTATGGAAGAAAAAAAGGAGGAAATTTTAGAATTTGTTATCAAACTCTCGCAAGGAGAACTTACAAAAGCAGAAATTAATAAACAAAATGATTTTTCAATCTGGCGTCTAGCTACAACATGTTAAAAGGAGCAAAAAATGGATCTACAACTTCAAAATAAAAATATTATCATTACAGGCGGATTAAAAGGAATTGGCGGGGGCATTACTTTGTCTTTAGCAAAAGAAGGTGCTATCCCTATTATTATTTCAAGAACAGAAAATAAAGCCTTTGAAGAAAAACTGCAAAAAATCACAAAAAACTATGCAATTTATTATTTTGATCTCAAAAATCATCAAGAAATTGAGAATCTAACTAAAAATATTTTACAAAAATTCCCAAACATCTATGCATTAGTCAATAATGCTGGAATGAATGATAATTTAGACATACTACAAACACCTGTAAAAAAACTCATAGAAAGCTATGAAAACAATCTTTTTCACTACTACGAACTCACAAGAATCCTATTTCCTAGTATCCAAAAAAATCAAGGAAATATCTTAAATATTGTTTCAAAAACAGGAATCACAGGACAAGGAAAAACCTCTGCATACGCATCGGCAAAAGCTGCACAAATAGGGTTTACAAGAGAATGGGCATGTGCCTTTGCAAAAGATAATGTGAGAGTAAATGCCATAGCACCTGCTGAAGTTATGACTCCACTTTATGAAAAATGGTTACAAAATTTTAAAGACCCAAAAGCTCAATACAACAACATTGCTTCAAAAATCCCATTGGGCAAAAGATTTACCACAATTGAAGAAATTGCAGATTTTGCTACTTTTATTATCAGTCCCAAAAGCTCACACACCACAGGACAAATATTCCATATTGATGGCGGATATGTCCACTTAGATAGAGCATTAAATTGGGATTAAACCAAACCACAGTACTCAAGGATCAATCATGAAAATTTCACCTATACAGTTAAGAATTGCTATTACTCTTGTTACTTTTCTATTTTTTCTCTGGGGACTTAGTTATGGTCTTATTGATGTAATGAACAAAAACTTGCAAAACCACTTGCATATTACCCAACATGAAAGCGGTTATTTACAAATGGCCTATTTTGGTGCGTATTTTATTATCGCTCTACCCGCAGGATTTATTGCACAAAAATTTTCCTATAAAATTGGAATCTTAATGGGATTGGCACTCTATGCTATTGGTTGTCTTTTGATTATTCCTGCAACAAATTCTGCAAATTTTGCTTTATTTTTATTTGCATTTTTTATCCTAGCTTGTGGACTTGGCACTCTAGAAACTAATGCAAATTCCTATATTACAAAATTAGGGGATTCTAAAAATTCAAGCTTTAGAATCAATGCTGCACAGAGCTTCAATGGTATTGGTCAATTTATCGGACCCATTATTGCGGGACAACTTTTTTTATCCATTACTAAAGCACCAAAAGATGCCCCTATAGAAATAATAGAAGAATTATTACAAAAAAATATGGGAAATGTTCAGCTCATCTATGTAGCAATTGCTGTTGTTGTGTTTTTCACAATGTTGGCTTTTATTTTTGCAAAACTACCTGAACAAAAAGAAGAAATCACCACTCAACAATCTCAAAATATTCTAACTTGCTTTAAAAATAAAATTTTTTCTTTAGGATTATTTGCACAATTTCTTTATATCGCTGCACAAGTTGGCGCAGGAGCATTTTTTATCAATTATGTTACAGAACATAACACAGATATCAGCGACTCTCAAGCAGCATATTATTTTAGCATTGCACTCATTGCTTTTATGCTAGGAAGAATTTTTACCACGCCTTTGATGAAAAAGATTTCATCTCATAAAATCCTAGGAATCTATAGCATGATTAATGCATTACTTTGTATGTATTTGTATTTCTCTAGTGGATTTAGCGGAGTAATTGCTTTAATTGCCATCTTTTTCTTTATGAGCATTTCATTCCCCACAATCTTTGCAATCTCTATTAGCACACTCCCACAATCCCAAGTTAAGCTTGCAAGTTCTTTATTAATTATGAGCATTGTTGGTGGTGCAATTATGCCAAGTATCATGGGATATTTTAATGATCTCTATGGCACAAGTATGGGATATTTAATCCTTACAATTTGCTTTTTATTTGTCTCTTACTATGGATTTATTGGATCAAAGGAAAAATAATGAAAAATTTAAAAATCATTGACACGCATTTTCATATTTGGGAAAGAGAATTTTTTGCTATAGAATGGATTAAAAATAGCGAATTTGACAGGAATTTTACTTTCAAAGACTATGTAAAATCCTATAAAGATCTTAATTTTTATGGAGGAATTTATATTGAAGTAGATTCCACACAAAAGGAAAAAGAACTTGCATATATTCAAAACCTTGCAAGACAAAAGGATCAAATTTTAGGCATTTGCATTCCTCAAGAAACCTTTTTTTCTAAGCAAAAATCACCAAAAACCTGTGCGATACGAAAAATCATGCATAAAGAAATTCCTTGCGAAGAAGAAATTTTACAATCTATAGAAAAAATCTACAAAGAAAATACAAAAATTGTTTTTGAAGCATGTTTGCTAGAAAAAGATTTATTGCTACTAGAAAAAATTGCTACAAAATTTCCTAAGTTAAAAATTGTAATTAATCATTTTGGAAATCCAGATTTTAACGATCTTGAAAGCTATACACACAAAATAAAAACATTAGCAAAAATTGCAAATATTTATTGCAAGCTTTCTCCTTGTGATAGTTTTGATATACAAATAGCAGAACAAAACCTAGACAAGATCTTAAAAATTATTTTTTCTTATTTTCCTGTAGAAAAACTTTTATTTGGCAGCAATTATCCTGTAAGTAAAATTCCCCCATATCTTTGGGTAAAAATACTTTATACAAAACTCTTAAATCTCCATATATCTCACGAAAATATACAAAAAATTTTTACAAAAAATGCTATGGAATGTTATGAGATTTTGCCCAAAAAGCAAAGATTCTCACAGATTACAAAAATCAAACAAGATATGTTAGAAACTTATAAAAACCTGCATTACAACGCATGGAAAGAAATCAATGACACACTCAAAAAGGCTCATATTCAAAACTATAGCATCTATCATTACGGAGATTATCTCTTTGCATATTTTGAATATACAGGAGAGGACTTTTCAAAAGATATGCAACAAATCGCGCAAGACTCTTTTACACAAAAATGGTGGATACAAACAGATGCTTGTCAAATCCCCATGGGAGAAAACTCCCCTTGGCTTGATATTACAGAAGTTTTTCATCTTGATTAAAGGAATACTATGAAGTTTTTAATTACCTATTCTCCTCCATAATTTTTTCCCTTCACTCATTGTAAAAAACCATAAAAAATCTTAAAAAGGAATAAAATGAAAACTTATCAGAATTTTATCAACGGCGAATTTATCGAACATAAAGGCGAATTTATCAAAGTTTATAACCCCGCGACAAAAGAGCATATCTCTTCTATTCCTAGCGCAAGTTTGCAAGAAACACAAGATGCAATCATGGCAGCTAAAATCGCACAAAAATCTTGGGAAATGAAACCTGCAATTGAACGCGCAAGCTATATAAGAAAAATTGCAGAACTCATTCGAAAAAATGCAAAAATGCTTACAGATACACTCATGCAAGAACAAGGAAAAACACGCACATTAGCAGAAATTGAAATCAATTTCACCGCAGATTATATGGATTATATGAGCGAATGGGCTAGAAGATATGAAGGAGAAATTATTCAAAGCGATCGTGCAAATGAGCAAATTTTTCTTTTCAAACAAGCCATTGGCGTTACTACAGGTATATTGCCTTGGAACTTTCCATTCTTTCTTATTGCAAGAAAAATGGCACCTGCACTCATCACAGGTAACACAATTGTTATAAAACCAAGTAGTGAAACTCCAAATAATGCTTATGAGTTTGCAAAACTCGTACAACAAAGCAATCTTCCAAATGGAGTATTTAATCTTGTTGGTGGTAAGGGAAGTGTTGTAGGTCACGAACTTGCTAGCAACCCCAATGTAGGAATGGTAAGCCTTACAGGAAGTGTAGAATCTGGTGTCAAAATTATGGAGGCAGCAGCAAAAAATATCATAAAAGTATCGCTTGAACTTGGTGGAAAAGCCCCTGCTATTGTTTGTAAAGATGCAGATATTAACCTTGCAGTAGAAGCTATCAAAGCTAGTAGAATCTGCAATAATGGGCAAGTGTGCAATTGTGCTGAAAGAGCATATATTCATACAAGTGTTTATGATGAATTTGTAGATAAATTTTCTCAAGCAATGAGCAAAGTTAGCGTTGGAAATACCATGCAAGGAGACTTTGACATGGGACCTTTAGTCAATCAAGCTGGTGTAGATAATGCCTTAGCAATGCTTAATCGTGCAACACAATCTGGAGCAAAAATTGAAGTTGGTGGAAAAATTCAAAATACTGATGGATACTTCTTCCCAGCAACAGTAGTTACAGGAGTAAAACATAGCGATGAAATTATGCAAAAAGAGATTTTTGCACCTATTTTGCCTATTGTGAAATTTGACACACTAGATGAAGCAATTGATATGGCAAATGATTGCGAATATGGTCTTACAAGCTCTATTTATACGCAAAATCTTGATGTAGCAATGCGTGCTTGTAAAGAAATCAAATTTGGTGAAACTTATATAAATAGAGAAAATTTTGAAGCAATGCAAGGATTCCATGCTGGATTTAGAAAAAGCGGAATTGGTGGTGCAGATGGTAAGCATGGGTTGGAAGAATATCTTGCAACACATGTTGTCTATATCCAACACAATCTAAAAATTCAATAACAAAATAACAAGCAAAACAACACAAAGGAGAGAATATGCGATGGCTTATTATGCTAATTCTCATGCTGTTTACTATTAATTTTTTACAGGCTATTGGATATCAAGTTGATGGAAATTTTACCTCCATTACACGCATAGGATTGAGTAATAATAAAAAAGTTGATCCAAAAAAAGCCATTTATCCTAATAATAGTTTTTGGGCATTGAGTGCACAACTAGGCTTTATTCTCAATCTTTTAGAAAAAGATCATCAACTCAATATAGGAATAAAAGGAATGGTAGGGGGAGTTGGTTTAGATACCACAAGGAAAGATTCTACACTCTTTCCATCTAATACCACATTAAACAGTAATGAAATTGGAAAATTTTCACAAATTTACATGCCCGCATGGGGCGAGATTATTAACGCATATCTTAGTTATCAGTATAAAGAATATTTTGGAATTAAATTAGGAAGATATAGTTTTGCAAATCTAGATTGGTGGAGTGGCCACAATCAAGGTGTAGAATTTTTTATCGGTAATGAAAATTTTAAAACATATGCAGTCTATACACATGCAAGAAGTTCTTCTGGCGGGGAATGGCTCAATCATTTTGATCCGCGAAATGGTGATTTAAATTTATTTGGAATCTTTACCTTTGGAATTGATTATAATCCCCTATTAAAAAATCAAAAACTTTTATTACGCTATTATTCTTATTATCAACCAAATGCATTTTTTAGCACAGGATTTAAAGTAGTCTGGGATAGCAATAAAAATTTTAACCATCAAGGGATAAATTTTAAAACTACCTTATTAACACTTTTTTCTTTTCATAATAAAGATGCATCTAATAAAATTTCTGGGCAAGATTGGGGTTATGAAACAATCTTTGATTTGACATCAATAACCCCTTATAACCCATCAGGATATTTAGGAAGAACAAGAGGAAAAGGTGGAATCACACTTTTTTTACGCGAAGATATTTTAATTAATCGTCACAATGTTGGTGCAGGAATCTATAAAAATTTTGGAAATCCCAATGATCTTATCGGATCTTATGGTGACCCTACTGGATTAAATACTTGGGTATATACACTCTATGGGACAGGGCCAACTTGGAGTGATTTTTTCTCTCACGATGCATTCAATGTCTTTTTATTTGGTGGAGGAAAATATAATCAATTTGGCTGGGATCTTATAGCAAGATACACGCATTCAATGCGGTCTAATGAAAATTCACTAGCCTTACTACTAAACTATGATATCACAAAACATATAAATTTAAATTTAAGACTTGAATGGGCAGGAACCACCAATCATAAAGGCTATCTACTTTCACAAACTTTTTTACAAAAAGATGTATATACAGATAAAAGTATGGTATTTTGGTATATCACTGCAAAAATTTAAAACTACCTAAAAATAGATCTTGATAAGCTATGAAAAAATCTCAATCTTGCAAAATAGAATCTAAGCCACAAATGGGAATCAAATAAATTCCCATTTAATTATTTATAACATCATAAATATATATGTTTTTATTTTTCTCTTGCACAATGTCTTTTAACTCCATTTCATGCAATGTTTTTAATGCAGTAATATCGCCTTGATGCAATGCCAAATCCCTCAAAAATACTCCACGATAATGTTTAGCATAATGGCTCACCTTTTTACCATTTTTTAAAAACTCCACAACAATATGTTCTTTTTTGATAGGATATGCCTTGATATAAACCTCTGCACGCAAGTCAATAATTTTTTTATCGCTAAAATACTCATCTAAAACTTTTGTCATTTTTTTATAAATTGTATTTAATCCAAAATTTTTATTTTTATAGTTTTGATTCAATTTATAATAAGGAATCTTATCTTTTGCCTCTATCATTCCCAATAAATTACTAAAAATACACACATGATTGAAAATAAAATCCTTGCTTTTTTGATTCAAACTTGCAAAATCTAATGCTTTAAATGCAACACCATCATAAAGCTGGATTGCCTGCATACTTTCAAGATAAAACATATTTTTTGACAAAGCCAAATCATCCATTCCCACACTCTTTGTCCCAAAAATCTTGCAAATCTCCTTATCTTCACCATTTAATGCCTCCAAATAAGAAATCACCACATCTTTTCTCTCCGCAAATTTAGGCGTCAAAGATTCTAAAAAATTATTTTCCTGTTCTATAAATTTGAGATTTTTATTTTTTCCTTCACTAGGACTAAGTAATATTTTCATTTTTATCCTACTTTTTTGCTATGATTATAAACTTTTTAATCACTTTTTAACAAAAAAATAGGATGATTTTTTATGAAAAGAAATGCTTTTGTACTCTTTATTCATGCACTTTATATTTGGCTTCTTGGTATCAATATTGGAGCTATTATCACCGCTGGAGCATTTGTCGCACCTGTAATTTTTCAAGCTTATACTTTTTTACCCGATCTAGGAATTACAAATTTTGATTCTGGAATATTAATGACACAAATCTTTCTAAAAATTAATACTTTATTAAATTTTAGTGCGATTATTATTTTAATTTATGAGCTTTTAATATTTAATTTTAGAAACAAAAAAGATTTTTTTCCACTTTTGCTTAATGGAATTATTGTGTATCTAATTTTTACTTTTACATTTTTCTACACTCCAAAGATTATAGAAGCACAAGAACAAGGAGCCGCATCAGTAGCAACTCCAGAATTTGCAAGCCTCCATCACCAAAGCGAATATGTTTTTCAATTTTTATTAATCTTACTAAGCATTAATTTGGTATGGCGTGTAATTGTGCTTTATAAAAACATTCAAACAAAGGCAAAAAACAAATGAAAAAAATACCTGTTGGAATCATAGGAATTAGTGGATACACAGGCTTTGTACTCCTTAAAATTCTTTTGCAACACCCAAAATTTCAAGTCAATTATCTTGCAAATTCTAGTGGAGAGGATACTTTAGAAAATATACATCCCGCATTATTTCAAGTCAGTCAACACTCTATTGTAAAAGCTGACGCTAAAGAAGCAATCAAACAATGCGAATTATTATTCCTCGCATTACCTCATCAAGAATCTGCAAAATTTTGCAAAGAAATTTTAGATGAAAAACCCAATATGAAAATTATTGATCTATCCGCGGACTATCGCCTTAATAAAGAAAATTATGAAGCTAATTATGGTCCACATAGCGATAGTGAAAATCTCAAACATGCAATCTATGGACTAGTAGAATATCAAAGAGAAAATATTAAAAATGCTACACTTATTGCAAATCCAGGTTGCTACCCTACAGCATCTTTATTAGGTTTATTACCCTTTTTACCCTACATAGATTCCAGTGTTTTTATCGATGCAAAAAGTGGTGTGAGTGGTGCAGGTAAAAAACTCACAAATACAACACACTATCCTTTTATTAATGAAAATATTTTTTCTTACAATCCATTAAAACATCGTCACCAAATCGAAATCAAAGAAAAATGCTCTCTCATTGGTAAAAAAGAAGTAAAAATTAACTTTGTCCCCCATCTTACACCCCTTACACAAGGAATGCTAGTAAGCATTTTTGCAACACTCAAAGAAAAAATCAATCCCTTAGAAATCTTAAAAAATCAATATGCTAATGATCCATTTATTAGGATTAGGAAACAAAGTGTTGATGTCATCAATGTTAGGGGAACAAATTTTTGTGATATCTATGCACAAATTTTGGATAATGATTTATATGTATGTACAAGTATTGATAACCTTATGCGTGGAGCAAGCTCTCAAGCTATCGTTAATGCAAATTTAATGTTTGGTTTTCAAGAAGAAACAGGGATCCCTATCATAGGATAACATACTTTTTTATGAAAAAAACTTTGCAAAACCCTTCTAAATTCACACAAAATCCCATTTTTGAAATTCTTGATGGGGCGATTTTTATCGCTGATGCACACTTTGGCCCTAATGATCTTAAGGCACTTTATCTTCTTGAAGAATTGCTAAAAAATCCTCCTATACAAGTATTTTTTATGGGTGATATTTTTCATCTTTTAATTGGAAGTGTTTCTTCTAGCCTCAAAGATCATCAAACAATTCTTAAAAAAATCAATCAACTTAGTCAAATCACTCAAGTATTTTATTTTGAAGGAAATCATGATTTTGGAATCCAGCAAAAAACGCTTCCTTATACCACAATCATCAAACGAAAAAACCAACCCATGCAATTTAACTATAAAAATAAAACCTTACTTTTAGCACATGGAGATATTTTTATATCGCCCTCATATGAATTTTATATCCAAGCTATTACACACCCCATTATCCTTAAGGGCTTATTTTTTTTAGACTGCATTACTTTCGGAAAACTCTACAAAATAGTGCAAAATAAAATTATGCAAAAAGAAATTTTTGCACTCAAAAATCCCAAAAATTTTCTTTCTAAACGAACAGGTTCCTATAAAAATTATGCAAAAAAACATTCTTTATCTTATACTAAAATTTTGGAAGGACATTTTCATTGCGAACTAGAAAATCAAAACTACAAAGCAATTCCATCTTTTTTCTGTCAAAAAAAAATATTGAGAATAATTAATAATGATTTTGAAGCTTTTATAGCTTAAATTAAACATTTACATTGTAAAATATACGAAACGCTATTTATTTTATTCGAGGTTGAAATGGAAGAAATGCAGGAAATAATGGAAGATTTTCTAATTGAAGCTTTTGAAATGATTGATCAATTAGATCAGGATCTTGTCGAACTTGAACACAACCCTAAAGATTTAGATTTATTAAATAAAATTTTTAGAGTTGCACACACTATCAAAGGATCAGGATCGTTTTTAAATTTTGATATTCTTACACATTTAACACATAATATGGAAGATGTACTCAATAAAGCGCGTAAAAACGAGCTTCAAATCACTCCAGATATTATGGATGTTATTTTAGAATCCGTAGATCTAATGAAGGGTCTACTCAATGCTATTCGTGCAAATAAAACAGATGCCAATAGTGGAATAGATATCCATGATTGTGTTGTCAAACTTCAAGCAATTCAAAATAATGAATACAATAAAGATACTCACAAAAGCAATAACAAAAAGTCTGCAAAAAAAACATCCTCAAAAAAAGATAAAGAAACTTCAAAAATAAAAGAAGATACTAAAACTACAACACCTATGGAATCTCAAGAAGAAGATTATTCAAATATGAGTGCAGAAGAAGTAGAAAATGAAATTCAACGCCTTTTGCAAGAGAGACAAGCAAGCGACAAAGAAAAACGAGCTAGAAAAAAAATGCAGCAAGCACAAGAGGCAAAAATTAGCGAAGAAAATACTGCGAAAAACACTAGCAGCAAAGACAATAAGGCTAACACGGTTGAACAGACCGTCCGTGTTGATGTCAAAAGATTAGACCACTTAATGAACCTCATCGGGGAACTTGTATTGGGCAAAAACAGATTACTTAGAATCTATGGCGATGTCGAGGAACGCTATGATGGTGAGCGATTTTTAGAAGAACTAAATCAAGTAGTATCCTCGGTATCTACAGTAACCACAGATTTGCAACTTGCAGTTATGAAAACAAGGATGCTCCCCATCAGTAAGGTTTTCAATAAATTCCCAAGAATGGTTAGAGATTTAGCTAGAGATCTTAATAAGGATATTGATCTTATTATTAGTGGTGAAGAAAACGAGTTGGATAAATCCATTGTAGAAGAAATTGGCGATCCTTTGGTGCATATCATTAGAAATTCTTGTGATCATGGAATTGAAACCCCAGAAGAAAGACAAGAAAAAGGTAAGGAAACCACAGGAACAATTAACCTTAGTGCATATAACGAAGGTAATCATATTGTGATCAAAATTGAAGATGATGGCAAGGGATTAGATCCTGAAATCTTAAAACGCAAAGCTATAGAAAAGAATGTAATTTCTCAAGCCGAAGCAGAAACACTTAGCGATAAAGAGGCATTTTCTCTAATCCTTAAACCTGGTTTTTCTACTGCTGCAAAGATTACAAATGTATCAGGTCGTGGTGTTGGAATGGATGTTGTAAAAACTAATATTGAACAACTCAATGGAATGATTGAAATAGAATCTGAAAAAAATGTTGGTACTACAATCAAACTAAAAATTCCTCTTACTCTTGCGATTATTCAGGCGCTACTTGTAGGTGTTCAAGAAGAATATTATGCTATTCCACTTTCCTCAGTACTAGAAACTGTAAAGGTAAATCAGGATGAAATTTATACTATTAATGGCAAAAGTGTATTGCGTTTAAGAGATGAAGTATTATCTCTTGTAAGATTGGCAGATATTTTTGGTGTAGATTGTATTCTAGAAAATATCAATGAGGTTTATGTTGTGATTATTGGCATTGCAGATCAAAAAGTAGGAATTATTGTCGATTATCTCATTGGTCAAGAAGAAGTGGTTATTAAATCTCTAGGCTATTATCTCAAGGGTACAACAGGAATTGCAGGTGCAACAGTCAGAGGAGATGGAAAAATTACTTTAATTGTAGATGTTCCCGCATTAATCACTATGGCAAAAGAAGTAAAAGTCAATATTAACCAACTTATTGATGATGCCGATTCAAATAGTAGCAAACAACACCCAAGTGACTATTGTATTTTGATTGTAGATGATAGTGCTACTGATAGAAGTGTTGCCAAAAAATACCTCTCTACCCTGGGTATTACCATCAAAGAAGCTTCTAATGGAATGGAAGGTTTAGAAATCCTAAAAAATAGTGATAAAAAATTTGATGCTGTGCTTTTGGATATTGAAATGCCAAAAATGGATGGTTACACTCTTGCATCAGAAATTAGAAAATTTAATAAATTTAAAAATCTACCTCTTATTGCTATCACAAGTAAAACCAGTAGAGAAGATAGAGTACGTGGTGTAGAATCTGGTATGACAGAATATATCACAAAACCTTATAGTGCAGAATATCTTGTTAATGTTGTAAAGCGGAATATTAATATAAGCATCACTGGAGAATAAAATGAACGAGACAAATCTAAAAGAAATTTTTAAAAAACAACAAAACTACACAAAAAATAATGATCAAGACAATATTGAAGACGCTCTGCAAGTCATCGGATTTGTTGTTGGCGATGAAGAATTTGCCATCCCTATCTTAAATGTTATTGAAATTGTTAAACCGATAGAATACACTAGAGTTCCAGGCACTCCAGATTATGTCTTAGGTGTTTTCAATCTCAGAGGTACTGTATTCCCTCTTATCAACTTACGACTGAAATTTGGACTTCCTGCGATTGCACAAGATAAAGATACAAGATATCTTGTAATCAAACACGAAGATAAAACTGCAGGTTTTGTAATCGACAAACTTACAGAGGCAATCAGATTAAAACAATCTGAGATTGATCCTATCCCAGAAACCTTTGATGAACAAGAAAATATCATGGAAAGTATGCAGGGCATAGGAAAAAGAGAGGATCGTCTTATTACTATTTTAAAAACAGAGATTTTGTTGAAAAAAACTTTCTAAAATGAAAGGTTTTCTTTTATTTTTCCTATCTGTTCTTCTTATTGGAGGCATTGCCTTTTTTCAGATTCCAAAAAAAGAAGATTTTGTATTCAATGTTAATTCCACGGCCACACCATCAAAAAAATTACTACACCAGTTAGATATCCCGATGCCAGAGAATATCCCATCTGCACATTCTAGCACCTTAGCAATACTTGATAATTCTCGCCTTTTAAGTGCATATTTTGCTGGATCCAAAGAAGGAGCAAAAGATGTTGCAATCTATGCAAATATTCTCATTGACAAAAACAATCCCGAATCTGCCACATGGCAGGAGCCATTTAAAATCCTAGATAGAAAAACCCTAAGCAAAGATGCCAGAGAATATATCAGTAAAATAGGCAACCCTGTTTTATACACTATTAACAATACTATCCATCTTTTTGTCGTAGGTGTAAGCATGGGTGGATGGGCTACAAGCAAAATCTACCACTACACTGCTCGCACAGATTCTGAAAAAATTACTTTCCATTTCCAAAAAGCTCTGCATTTAAGCCCTCTACTCAACATTAGCAATCTTGTACGCACCCAACCCATAGAAATCACCTTTCGCAACAATCAACAAGGCTTTATTCTGCCTATCTATCATGAAATTGCTAACAAATACGCACTTAATCTTATAATGGACTCTCAAGGAAAAATTTTACAAATCTCTAAACCAAATAATGCACAAGGTCTTTTACAGCCCTCTCTAACTGCACTAGATTCTACACATTGCCTCCTTGCCTATCGAGCACACAAAAAGGCTAATTCCATTCTCTATACACAAGCTTGCAATAATCAATTAAAATATTCTGGCCTCATCAAAACAAACCTTGAAAACAAAGATAATTCGCTAAATCTCTTTACAATCAATGAACAAACTTTTTTGCTCTACAATACCGCAAAACAAAATTCTCCGCGCGCAAACCTCACTCTTGCTAAAATGAAAAATTACGAGACATTTGAAAAGCTCTTTGATCTTGATACAACCTATACTATTAATGGTGAAGTGAGTTATCCAACTACACTTATTGATCATAAAAATGGAATCATTCATATCACCTACACCATAGATCGAAAATTTATCCGCTACATCACACTAAATATCAAATTTCTGGAGGATGCGCTATGACAATGCATTATCTTCTCACACTGCCTTATTTGGCTTTTTTTGCGCTCTTGCTTCCAAGAAAAAAAAATTTTTTTTATCCTTTATTATTTATCCTTGCTATTTTTTTAAATCTACCCTTGTTTAAAGATCTAAGCATTAATGATTTTACCTTTAGTTTTATTGGAAATTTAAGTTTTGTCTTTTTGGCATTTTGCACAATTATACTTTTAGAAACCACTCGCGATAAAAACTATTTTCTCATTAGTCAAAAAGGGTTATTCTTTCTCATTAGCATTAATTCTTTATTTTTCTTAACTTTTTTAAACATTATCCCTATAAATCTCTACTATCAAGATCAACACATTGCCCTAATTATTGCTTGCTCCATCACAATTATTGCGTATTTTTTTGACAAAATTCTTGCTATTCTTTATCTTTTGACACTTTTTGTCTATACCATTAAACTTTTTGATAGCAATAATATTCTAGATTATTTTTTCGATCTTCCCAGTATTCTTGCGGCTCTTATTATGCTATTTTATTCCAAAATAAGAAAAAAATAATGCTTTTTAAAAATACTCTAAAAACTTTTGGTTTTATTGGAATTTTAATTCTACTTGCTATTTTTTTAAAAATCACCTTTATTCTATACCTTGGGGTATATCACCACAAAATGCCCTCTTGGGATACTGCTGATATCCTCCTCTGCCTTTATAATGGCATGCAATATGATAATCGTAATATTGCATTTTTTGGTATCCTTTACTTTTTATTAAGCTTTATTTTAAAAAACAAAGGGATAGGAATTTATGTTAGCATAATCTATAGTTTTTATATTTTTCTCAATATTTCCAACATGCTATTTTATATCATTTATGATGATACTTTTAATTCCAATCTTTTAGGCTTTATTTTTGATGACAAAAAAGCAATTTTTCAAACCGGAATTAGCGGAGAATATTTTTTAAGTATCAAAATTTTATGCGCTATAATGCTTAGCTTTTTTAGTATTTGGTGCTATAAAAAATCCCTTTCTCTCTTACAAAAAATCTCTACTCCGTCACTAACATTTATCATAATTAGCACAATTTGCCTTCTCTTTAGCTTTGTTTTTATGATTAATGCCTCTTTTAGCCTTAAGGGCAAATCACTTGATCAACAAATCACTTTTTCACGGGACTTGTTTCTCAAAAATATCACTACAGATTCTTTGCGTTCTCTATATCTTGTATATAAAGGATATAAAGCCATTCAAAATTCTAAAATGCAAGACTTTTATCCTCAAGATATCTACACTACCTTAAAACAATATTTTAATCTCAAAAAATTACCAGAAAATTTAGAAATTTATGAACTTTTAAAACAATACTCTCGCAACACATCACAACAAAAAATTAACCATATTTTTTATATTGTTTCAGAAAGCCTTAGTCAGTGGCATTTTGATACATTATATGATTCCATTGATATGCTTAGTGCCACCAAAAAAATAATCAACAACAATCCTCATGCACTTTATTTTGATACTTTTTTGGAAAATGCTCCATCTACTGCAAAAAGCCTCCAAAGCCAAATAACAGGATTATTGCAACTTGATATCCCTCTACAAAATCTCATAGGAAAAATCCCAACTTTTAAAACCGCAATTGCCAATCAAGCAAAAATTCTTGGATATAAAACAACATTTTATTATGGTGGTGGCGCAAATTGGCAAAAACTAGAATCTTTTAGTAAAACACAGGGGTTTGACAACTTTATTGATAAAACCAATCTTTTGGACTTTCTTAAA
The DNA here is from genome assembly GCF_021300615.1 of Helicobacter anatolicus. Lineage (NCBI taxonomy): Bacteria > Pseudomonadati > Campylobacterota > Epsilonproteobacteria > Campylobacterales > Helicobacteraceae > Helicobacter > Helicobacter anatolicus. The sequence goes on along the minus strand of NZ_JAJTMY010000001.1, from coordinate 215,078 downwards.
AATCAATCTCAAATTCTGCCAAAACCCTATGAAAATATCTGGGGAATTAGCGATAATGTATTATTTGATTTTATTTTAACTAACACTACAAAAACCCCCAGCTTTTCCATGATTATGACAACATCAAACCACCCTCCTTATGATATCCCTTTAGAAAAATACAATGTCCCTATGGAAAAAATTACACATTTTATAAAAGACCAAAAGCTTTCTATAGATCCAAAAATTCTTGGGCATGTTTATTGGTATGACAAAATTTTGGCAAACTTCATACAAAATATGAGTAAAAAATACCCCGATAGCCTTTTTATTATCACGGGAGACCACTATGATAGAAACTATCCCAAGAACGCTAATTTACGCATTACTAAACAAATCCCTCTCATCATCTATGCTCCAAATCTTATATTACACAAAACCACAAACCTAGGATCACATATTGATATTACCCCTACTATTCTAGAAATTATCGCACCAAAAAATTTTTCCTATCCGAGTTTTGGCAGACCTCTTGCAAGCACTAATCCACATTTCAAAATCCAAAATCACATTGCACTAGGATATTTTGTAATCGCAAACCATCAAATGCTATATGATAACAATGATTATTTTTTATACAATTCAGATTCTACGCCTGATATTCTACAAGCACAAAAAGATTATACAAGACTCAATCAAGCACGAGCCATAAGTTGGTATCTACTTTTTAAAAACTCCAAGGTATCAAAATGAGAATTGCCACAAGTTATCATGATTTTGATGTGTATATTGATGTGCGAAGTCCTAGCGAATACGCACATTCTCATATCCCCAATGCTTACAATATGCCTGTTTTAAATGATAATCAATTTAAATTTATTGGCACCTTATATAAAAAAAATACCATGCAAGCTCAAATCATCGGAGCTAGTCTTGCTTGTGAAAATATTGCAGAGATTCTTAAAAAAATTGCACAAGAAAAAACCATGCAAGATATTTTTCAACACAAAAATAAAATCTTAATTTATTGTGCTAGAGGAGGCAAAAGAAGTCAAGCACTCTATGAGGTTTTAAACAATCTTAATTTTCAAGTCTATAAACTTCAGGGGGGCTACAAAGGATATCGCAATGAGATTCTTAAGGAATTAGAAGCTTCTTATTCTTTCATCACTCTTTGCGGTCCTACAGGTTGCGGAAAAAGTGAATTATTGCAAAATTTATCACCATATAGTATTGATTTAGAAAATCTAGCTCATCATTATGGTTCAAGTTTTGGGCATCTTGCCACACAAAAATTAGGAGATCAACCTACACAAAAAATGTTTGAAAATATCCTGGCAAAAGCTCTATATAACAAAAAAAATATCCCTCTATTTATTGAAGCAGAAAGTAAAAAAATAGGTAATCTTATTATTCCGGCACAAATTTTTACACAATACCAAAATACAACAAAAATCCTTATTACCGCACCCTTGCAGCAAAGAATAGAGCGCATCATTAAACTATATCACCCTATACAAGAGCAAGATTTTTTACAAGCTATGCAAAAAATTAAACCCTACATTAGCAATAAAATTTTTCAATCCGTAATTACTTCTTGGAAACAAAATCAACTACATGATGTTGCGGAACTTTTGATCACACAATATTATGACAAAGTCTATAAAAAAAGCACATATCACTATCATATCTATAATGATAATATAGAAAAAAGCATTCAACAGCTTCAAAATATTGCCAAATTAACATCTACTTTCAAATATTAAAATATTCATAAAATCTCAAACAATTAAAAAAAACTATTGATAGAATACATAATAGAAGCAAAAAACAATTTCCTCTTCTTCTCAAGAAGAGGAAACCAAATAAACAAAATAAACTTTCTAAAATAAACTATAAATCCTTAAGGTAAATCAATTTTAATTATCTTATTGTCAACCATTGCAGGAATCCAAAGATTTTTTCCATCACTAAACATATCTGCAGGACCACCAATAGCTTCAAGATCTAATTTTGTAATATTTCCCTTAAAATCAATACGATAAATCACGCCCTTAAGATTCTCACCCCAATCGCTAACAAGTAAATCTCCATTTTTTGCAACAACAATACCATCTAATGCACCAAGAGGTTTACTCAATAAAGATATTTTCTTAGTTTTTAGATCAATTGCAACAATACTCCCTTTTTCTTTACCCATAGGATCGTATCCCACTGTAATTACACGATTATTTTTTTGATCAATCAATAGACCATTAGGACCACCAAATTTAGAATCAATTTTTACAAAAGTTTCATATTTTTTATTGGCAACATCAACTTTATGGATAATTCCTGTACCGGTATCACTAACAAGCAAAGTTTTATTATCCAATACCTCAATTGCATTTAGAAAAATTGCACCTTTAACATCAATATTTAAAACTTCTTGGCCATCATTCATATTAAAGCCCTTGATCTTATCAATATCTACCACATAAAGAATATCACCAATGCTATTCATACCTTTTGGTGCATCAAGATCTTTAATAAAATCTTTTACAATTACATTACCTTCTTTATCAAGCTTTGAAATAAAACCATCTTTATCTTTTGCTAATGGTTCTAGTTTTTCTCCCACATTGCTAACAAAAACTACTTCTTTTTTGCCATACACACTCTCTGGATGAGAAAATCCTGTAAAATCTTTCGCACTTAAAGTCACACTTGCTAAACTTAAGCAAAGTGCTGCTGAAATTAATGATTTTTTCAACATATCTTTCTCCTTAGAATCAAAATTTGCAAATTATTTGCTTGGAAAATATTCTAGGATATTTTTACCTTCAATTGTGTAATTTTTATGATAAAAAATACAAGTTTTTTGATTTTTATTCCAAATTCCTAGAATAGTCCTACATGGATAAGTGGGATTTTTGATATTGTTTTGGAGTTTGATGGTAACGCTTTTTAAAACGCTCAATAAACCATGAAGTAGAACTAAATCCACATTCTGTACAAATTTCTTGAATGTTTTTTGTAGAATCTTGTAATAACATAATTGCTTTTTCAAAACGCTTTTCATCTAACCAATTTTTAGGACTCAACCCAAAAGCTTGCTTAAATTTACGACTAAAACTTGCTTGATCTGTATTTGCTAATTCTGCCATCTCACATACATTGATAAAATCCCTCTGACAAAGTGATAACGCGATATCAAGATTTAAATTACACTCCCTTAAAACACTCTGTACAAAGGCATTAAACACTTCTCCATATTCCATTCCCAGATACAAAAATAACTCCTCAAATTTATGCATAATCAAAGATAGCAATGAAGAGTTGCAAGATATAAAAGATTTTTTAGCCTCTCTTTGATCTGTGGTCACAAAACCATTAATATATAGATCAAAACTCGAAATAATGCTTGATAGTGCTGGCGTAGCTAAAAGCCTAAAAATCTCAAAAGTATTTTTAAAGTTAAAATCTGCTTGCTGGGGTTTAGATTTCATAGGAATTTTTTGGAATCTATATTTATATTTTGCAATAAATTCTATCAATGCAACATTATCAAAAAATAACAAAATTGCCTGATATGGGGAATTTTCTGCAATAATATTACTCAAGGTATAATGATCTGCTTTGAGAAACATCCCTTCTCCTGCTTGAATTTTTACATCACCATTTTTAGTATGCAAAATCTTACTACCTTTTTGAATAAGAATAAAACAATGCATCTGTACATGCACTCTTGAAACACCGGTAGTTTCTTGTTTGTAGGCTGCAAAAGCAATATGTTCTCCCATAAACAAAGGAATATTCTTATTTTTTTTCAAATCTTTTGGAAAAAGATAAATTTTTGATTCCATCAATCATCCTAGTATTTTTTTAATATTGTGTTATTATATAAGTTTTTTGATTTTTTTCTCAAAAAAAGTTTTCAAAAAAATATTTTTTAAATTGATTTTAATTTCCATAATAAGAATATGTAACATTAATGCGTATAAGAGTTTTTACCTTAGGGCGAGGGTAGTCTTTATAAGCAATTTCAATGGTTTTTAGCGTATTGTAATCAAAAGAATTTAGTCCTGAAGTCTTAATAATTTTTAGATCACTAATATCTCCATTAGGATGCAAATAAAATTCTACTGCATTTACACCACTTTGTCCAAAATATGCCGCAACCCTAGGATACTCTAAATATCCTTGTGTAATCCGCCCGATATGGCGTAAATTATCACGAATATATTCTTTTTCTGCTTCACCTAAATCACCAAACTCCTCGCCATAAAGTTCATCAATCTCTTTAATAGTCTGTGCGTCATTACCTTTATCATTTTGAATCGAATATCTTCCACCACTTGCAGTAAATGAAGACAAACTATTTTGTGATAAAAAAGAAAGATTTCTAGGATCCGTAAGATTTTCCCTATAAGTGTCAAGAGCTTTTTTTTCTGAATCCTTTTGCTTTTTTTTGGTTTCTGGCTCTGGTTTAGATGGGTTTAAAGTAGGCTTAGAAACAGGCGTGCTGGGTCGCATAGGTGGTGCTAAAGAAGCTGTATTTTGCATCATATTTCCCTGAGATTGCTTAGCAGCCAAAGCAGGTTTTCTTGCACCTTGCGTATTTTTACTCCTATCTTCACTCTGTCCTCTTTTTAAAACAAGCAAATTTTCTAATTTTACTTTTTGAGGTTCAGGAGTTTTTATATCAAATGGCCACAAAAATATTATGCCAAACAATAAAGCATGTATAATGAGCGATAAAACAAAAGAGATTCCAAAACGATCTTTTATCTTATTTTTCATTTTTCTTAGGAAGCTTGTTATTGCTTCCCAAAGCTATACGATCAAGCAACAGGATTTTTTTATTGCTTTCTAAAACAATGTAACAACGATTATGCAACTGAACTTCCATAATTTTTGTTTTCAAATCAATAGGATAATTTTTAACATGCAAAATAGGATTTAACTTTTTTATTCTTTTTAATCTTCTTTGCACAAAAAGCAACACACAAATCAAAAACAATAAAATAATCAAAACTACTACATATTGCCAAGGCGATACACCTACTTGCCCTTGTTTCATCTCCTTAAACTGCAAACTTTTTTCCTGATTCTCTATAAAGCGTAATCTTAAAATCTTTTTATCATGTGATAGTGCTATATCTAACTTATATTTTGATTTTGCTAAAGGTCTTATATAAAGCACATTTGCCTTAGCATTGATAATAATTTGTCGAATTGGACCTTGTAAAAAATTTTTTAAAAACATTTCTTTATTGGAAAGACCTTTAATAGCATAGGTTTTGTGTTCTTCATCATATTTTAAGTCAAGTTTTTGTTGCAAAGGAGATTGAAAAATCAAAAATACATCATTATATTTTTCTTGACTAGCAATTTTTATATCTCGCACATATGCTGCTTGCAATAAAGACAAAAGCATAATCCATAAAAATATTTTTTTCATTGTAACTCTTTTGTCAAATAATACACAATTGCATTGGAATCTAAAATTTCATTCAATCGTATTGCAAGATTTTTTTCATACACCATCACTTCGCCCTTTCCCACAATACGTGTATTAATAAATACATCCACACTTTCCCCTGCAGGTTTTCCCAAATCTATCACAGAACCTCTTTCAAAATTTAAAATTTCTTTTAAAGTAAGTTTTGTAGATCCAAGTTCAGCAGTAAATATGGTTTCAATATCCAACAATCCTTCATAACTTTGGATCATATCTTCTAAGTAGGTAGTTAGTTCCTGTTCTTTTTGCTCATCTTGCTCAATTCCAGACATCTTTGCCATATCACACCTTTAAAAAAATACTACAATATTTTTCATCATCAATATTAAAATGCATTGCTTTTACATAGTCTTGTATCATACAAACACCATAATAATATGGAGTAGAAATATGAAAATTCTGCCCCCTTTCCTCTGCAATCATTTTTGCATGCCCTACAACAAGATTTGCAAATTCTTTGATCAAGTCCTCTAAAACTTCTGCACTAGGATTCTCTTCAAAAATCATTTTTTCAGAGAGAAATTTTAAAAAATCCGTATTTGCAACAATACACACCTCTTCTTGAGTTTCCAAAAGTTTAATACCTGAAACATATCCTTGCATCAAAGCTTGTTGTGAAACTTTTGGGACAATTCCCGCTGTTTTCTCCAGCACTTCTGTTAAACTTGTCTTAAATAATTCCAAAACACACTCCAGAAACAAGAATTAAAATTCAATTATAACTACTTTTTTAAAATTATAAGGGCTTAAAATTTTTCTTTGTAATACAAAATTCTTCTACAAAACATTTTTCACACTCTGGTTTTAAGGCCTTACAAGTATAACGCCCAAACAGCACAAATGCTTGATGCAATTTATCTAAATCTGTCTTAAAAAGCTTAGAAAGCTCTTCTTCTGTTTGTGTAGGAGTTTTTGCTTTGCTCAATCCCAAGCGATGTGAAGTTCTAAATACATGCGTATCCACCGCCATTAAATTAGCTTCAAAATATTCTATAAGCACAACATTTGCAGTTTTTTGCCCCACACCAGCAAGAGATTTTAATGATATCTGATCTTGCGGAATCTTACCTCTAAAATCCTGCATTACTTGCTGTGCCATTGTAATGAGATTTTTTGCCTTATTGTTATAAAATGATACGGATTGTATCAAGCTTTTTACCTCCTCTAGCGAGGCTTCTGCCAAAAATTCCACACTTGGATATTTTGCAAAAAGTGCGGGAGTAACAAGATTTACACGCTTATCTGTACACTGAGCCGAAAGCATTACTGCAACCAAAAGTTCATAAATATTATTATATTTTAGCTCAGTTTTTGGAGCAGGAAAATGCTCCAAAAAAATCTGTTTAATTATTTGTGCTTTTTGTAATTTTCTCATACTTTTTCAATATAAATCTGTTTGGCTTCACAATCTCTAAGGGCAACCTGAGAGTTCCCCACAATAATTGCTAAATTTGTCTTATTTAAAGAATAATGCAAAAGCCTCACTATACTGCCTTTTGTAATTCCAAAAGAAGATAGTCTTCGCAATAAGTTCTCATCACTACTTATAATTTTAACAATTCTGTAATCTGTTTCTTTATCACCCTGCATCAATGTCATTTTTCACCTCTTTTCTATATCTTCTTGTCGATATTTATCATCTTTAATTTCATTTTTTATCTCATCTACCATAAGATTTAATGGATCAAACACGCGTCTTAAAATTCTAAAAGGAGCGGTTACCACATCTTCAGCCAAACTAATATTTGTTTTTGGATTATCTAGCGTTCCATTTAGGCTTACATTCGTAGATATTTTACCATCACTACCCAATGCAAGATAACCAATAATTGGTATTTTACTCAAAATATTACTGAGATTCTTAATAGTTGAAATTACAAGATTAATATTCATCTCCTTACTATCTAATTGCACCACACCATTACCATCAATATCCATAGAATCTCCAATAAGATGGATTTTTTCCAACCCTAAATAATTTTTATTAATCCCAAAAATAATACTACCTTGCGAAACCTGATACCCCTTTGCACCTAAATTTGGATTTTTAAAAACAATCAAAGAAGGCACAGTATCAATAAGATTAATAAGGTTTTGCAAAACTACAAAATTTTTAAATAATGTTTTTTGCACTTTCAATTCACCACTAAAAGTATGATTTTTATAAGCACCAATTAAAGTAAACAAACCACCATGTATAATATTTTTTTGCATAACAAGATTTACAAAATCTGCACTAAAATTACTTGCTCTTACATAAATATCACCATCAATAAAATCTATATTAGCAATACCATTTTTATAAGTCAAATCTGCCAAAATTCTTTGATCTCTAAAGCGAATATTAATCTCGTCCGCAGGCACTTTATATTTATCATAATAAAGCATCATATCCTCGATTTCAATATTTGTCATTTGTGCTTTTATGCCATGTTGACGCTGATATTGGTGTTTTAATCTTAAAAATTCAAGCTTATCATCAACCTGTTCTTTTGTCATAGAAACATTATTATCTTCAGATTCCTTATCACTGCCATGTAAAGCTTGCTGAATAGCAGGAATCTTGCTATCTAAAAACTCATTTACATTAAAATCATAATTTTTAATCTTAATTTTATTTTGTGCAAATTTTCGTCGAAATGTAATGCTTTTATCAAGAGTATCTATTTGCATTTCATCACCATCTATCCTTCCGCTAAATTCTAAGGAAGTGATATTTTGACCAGTTTTTTTGTCATAAAGTGGTAACCATAAATTATCAATACTAAAAAGTATATCAAATGTCTTAAAGTCACTAGTCTCTACTCTTGCATTCCCCCCTCTAATATCTAAATACGATAACAAAGGTGAATAATTTCTAAATAATGAAAAATCATCAAAAGTAATAATAGAGAGATTATTTTGTATCAACATTTTTACCTTGAATTCAGGCGCTACTATCTCAATATTTTCAGAATCTGAAAAATTAATATTTAAATCTGTAATAAAATTCTCTTGATTTGCAATTTTTAATATCTCTTGTGTATAGGGCTTCTCATCTTCTTTAAGAGAAGCTAAAATATATTTTTTTAACAATACTGGAGAGAGCTCACTAGGTTTAAAATATTTTGGGATTCTCTCCTCTTCTTCATCTTCTTCCTCGTTTTGGTAGATAAGATTTAATTTTTTTTCTTGTAAATATGGTTGAAGGTAGTTTATCTCTTGATTTGTATTAATATGTGCAGAATGCACTTTCAATCTCGCCTTATAAGTCTGTTCCTTGAGATCTAAAACCCCATCAACATCTGCATAAAGCATATTATAATAATATGCTTTATTTGCAGAAATATAGACATATTTATACTGCGGTGTAATATCAAATCCTACTTTAATCTCATCAGCAAAAAAAGGTATGTTAAACATATCCACCATGGCAGAATAAGTTACAAGATTTCCTCCTAAACTCAAGTTATGCTGTTGATTAGGCAAAAATTGCAAACTTAATTTAAGGTCTGCACTAAGAGGAGATTGTATACTTTTTATAGGGATTTTTATATTGTAATGTGCCAATAAGTCCAATAAGTTTGTAGAATAATTAAAGGTGTTGGATTTAATGAAAAATATCATTTTTGGAGAATTAAAAAGATTAGAGAATTCAATACTAGAACCATCTAAATTCGTCTCACCATATGTAGGTTTTGTTAATGCCAATGTAATTTTCTGCCTAGATAGCGTAGCATTAATTTCTTGTGCTTTTATAGAATCTAAACCATTAAACAAACTCACTTCCGCGATATTGATTTTAATTTTGCCCTTCAGTGTTTTTTCCACCCCTGCCAAAAAACCTTTTTGAGTAAGAATTGTACTAAAACTCAAACTTTCTATCTTTGCTTTATCAAAAAATATCTTATGGTATAGCCAGTCTTTTAACGCAGGATTATCAATAGAATGCACAAAAGGTTTAGTGATTTCTAAATTTTTTAACTCATTGGTTTTTAGATCCAAATGCAAGCGTTTGAGATTTGTATAACCTTGTGCAAAAACTCTATCTCCTGTAGGCTTGTATTCTGTAGACAAATCAAATGCAATTTCGTTCTTTTTAGGCACATAGACTATCCTGCCCTTGGTATGCAAATCCATTTTAACAAGTTTTAATGTTTGAATATTAAGTTTTAATTTACTCTCATCTTCTTGTATATCAAAATCTGCCTCTATTTTTGGAAAAAGCAAGCGATATTTTTTACCATCATAATAGACATTTGCAATATTTTCTTTATCTAGAATAATTTTTTTAATTGAAAGATCTTGAAAATATGCAATTCCCCAAGTAAAATAACGCACATATTTGCTAAGTTTTTCTATATCCATAGGCTTTTTACTTGGAGTTTGTAAAAATTTTTGTAAGTCAAGCTTTTCAATTTGCAAAACAAGCTTATTATCAAGTTTTAGATATAATTGAGAGACACGAATCTTGCCAATAGTAATTTTTTCCAAAGAAATTCCATGAGAAAGAATTTTATAGGCACTAAAAAATAGGATTAAGATGACTAAAAAGAATATAACCAAACTTAATATTTTTTTAGATATTTTTCTACTCACAATTTTCACCATAATTTTTTATCTCAATATTCCTATAATTTCACAAAAAGATATTTTCATTCCCAGAGGCTCTATTAAAAGCATTATAACATACCTAGAAAATCACGCTTATGATATCAATAAAATCGACAGATTTTTCTTAATCTTAATAGGAAAACCGCAAAGTGGTTTTATTGATATCAAACATACCTTTTTAAGTAAGGCTGATTTTTTATATGCATTAGCAAATTCCAAAACATCACTAAAAGAAGTTACATTAATCCCTGGAGAAACTATGTATTTCTTTAACAAAATTCTGGCACAAAATTTTAATCTTGACCCCAGGGATCTAGAAAAAGCCTATAAAAAATATGCACCTTATGATGATGGAGTAATTTTTGCAGACACCTACAAACTTCCTGTTGGTGCAAGTGCTGATTTCTTAATGAAATTTTTAGTGAACAAATCTCTCAAAAGACATCAAGAACTATCCCATAAGGTTCTTAGAGAATATAATGAAAATCAATGGTTTAGATTCATTAGTATTGCATCAATTATTCAAAAAGAAGCTGCAAACACTAGCGAAATGCCATTAATCAGTGCAGTAATTTACAATCGCATTAAAAAAGGCATGCCTCTACAAATGGATGGTAGTTTAAACTACGGAAAATATTCTCATACCAAAGTTAGTGCAGAAAGAATCCGTACAGATAACACAATTTTTAACACTTATAAAAATAAAGGGGTACCAAAAATTCCTGTAGGAAGTGTCAGTATTGATGCTATAAAAGCCACAATCAATCCAGCAGATGTAAAATATCTCTATTTTGTCAAAAACAAAAATGGTTTACACACCTTTAGCGAAACCTATGAAGAACATAAAAACAATATTACAAAGAAATAAAATTTTAAATCAAAACTCCCCTAAATTACCGCTAATAGCCCTAAGAATTTTTTGGTAAAAAAAATCTTTACTTTTATTTACTTTTTAATTTTTTAAAAGCAATATAATAAAAACATATATCCAAAATTTATTAAAACTTTTAATATAAATAAAAAAGAAGTTTCGATAAACTTTACGATATATTAGTCTAAATAGTTTTTAATGCTAAACAAAAAAAATGCTTTGGCGATTTTAGGAGAATATTATGTCAAATATAGTAGCCCCACAAGGCGTGGCAGTCTGGACAAATGAAGAGCGTTGCAAAGGTTGTGACATCTGTGTTTCAAAATGTCCAGCCGGTGTCTTAAGTATGCAATTAGATTCCAATAAGGTCTTAGGGAAGATTATAAAAGTTATCCATCCTGAAAGCTGCATTGGTTGCAGAGAATGTGAACTACATTGCCCAGATTTTGCAATTTATGTAGCAGATCGCAAAGAATTTAAATTTGCAAAAATTACTCAAGAAGCTCAAGAAAGAGCTGTAAAAATTAAACAAAATAACTACTTTTTATAGATATCAAATTAAGGAAAGACAATGCGAGAAATTATTTCTGGTGGAAACGAATTAGTAGCACAGGCTGCTATTGATGCAGGTTGTAAGTTTTATGGCGGTTATCCTATCACTCCTTCTTCTGATATTATGCACGAACTTAGCGTTAAACTTCCACAAAATGGTGGAAGATTTATTCAGATGGAAGATGAAATTAGCGGTATTTCTGTAGCATTAGGTGCAAGTATGAGCGGTACCAAAGCTATGACTGGAAGTTCAGGTCCTGGAATATCACTCAAAGTTGAACAAATCGGTTATGGTTTTATGGCAGAAATCCCATTAGTGATTGCAAATGTTATGCGTTCAGGGCCTTCAACAGGAATGCCTACACGCGTTGCACAAGGAGATATTAATTTCACAAAAAATCCTAGTCATGGGGATTTTAAAGCTGTTGCGGTCGCTCCAGGAACACTTGAAGAGGCCTACACAGAAACCATCAGAGCCTTTAATCTTGCAGAAACATTAATGACACCCGTCTTTCTTCTTATGGATGAAACAATTGGTCACATGTATGGAAAAGCTACAATTCCAGATTTGACAGATATTCAAAAAGGCATTATAAATCGTAAAGTTTTTGAGGGTGATCCAAAAGATTATCAACCTTATGGGGTTGCACAAAATGAACCAGCAATCCTTAATCCCTTCTTTCAAGGGTATCGTTATCATGTAACAGGATTGCATCATGGTCCGATTGGTTTCCCAACCGAAGATGCAAAAATGGCTCAAGCCCTCATTGATCGTCTTTTTGCAAAAATCGATTCTAGAATTGATGAAATCACTCATATTGAAACTAAAAACCTTGATGATGCAGAAATTGCTATCATCGCATATGGTTCCGCTTCTTTAGCCATAAAAGAAGCAATGATTGAATTAGAAAAAAGAGGAAAAAAAGTAGGATTGTTTAGACCAATCACTATTTGGCCAAGCCCAAAAAAACAACTAGAAGAATTAGGAAAAAAATTTGAGAAAATCTTGGTAGTTGAACTAAACAAGGGGCAATATGTCGAAGAAATTGAACGTATTCTATGCAAAAAAGTAGAGTTCTTTGGCAAAGCGGATGGTAGAAGTATTTCACCTAATGAGATTATTGCAAAAATAGAGGAGATGTAAAATGGCTTTTAATTATGATGAATATTTACGCGTAGATAAATTACCTACACTTTGGTGTTGGGGATGTGGTGATGGTGTTATACTCAAGTCTATTGTGCGCGCAATTCACAATGTTGGTTGGGACATGAAAGATGTTTGCCTGGTAAGCGGAATTGGTTGTAGTGGTAGAATGAGCTCTTATGTTAATTGCAACACAGTGCATACCACTCATGGTAGAGCAGTAGCATATGCCACAGGAATTAAATTTGCTAATCCTGATAAACATGTAATTGTAGTAAGTGGGGATGGCGATGCGCTAGCTATCGGTGGTAATCACACAATGCATGCTTGTAGAAGAAATATTGATATAAATTTTATTTTGGTAAACAACTTTATTTATGGGTTAACCAATTCTCAAACCTCACCAACTACACCGCAAGGAATGTGGACTGTTACTGCACAATATGGCAATATAGAAAACAATATCGACCCTTGTAAATTAGCAGATGTTGCTGGTGCTACCTTTATTGCTAGAGAAAGTGTTTTGGATTCTGCAAAAATTGAAAAGGTTTTAGCGGAAGGTTTCAAGCATAAAGGATTTAGTTTTTTTGATATCCATAGCAATTGCCACATCAATCTTGGAAGAAAAAACAAAATGGGCGAGGCTGTAGAAACACTCAAATGGATTGATTCTAGAACAATTTCTAAACGCAAGTACGATGAACTTAGCGAAGAAGAAAAGATTGGAAAATTCCCTACTGGTATTTTAAAACACGATATAAGCAAAACAGAATATACTGATGCTTATCAAACAATCATAGAAAAAGCACAAGCAAAAAGGGGATAAAATGGAAAATCAATTAAGATTTACAGGTGTTGGTGGTCAAGGTGTTTTGCTTGCGGGAGAAATTTTAGCAGAATCAAGAATCCGTGGTGGAGGTTATGGTCTCAAGGCTTCCACCTATACCTCTCAGGTAAGAGGTGGTCCCACAAAAGTAGATATTTTATTAGATGATAAAGAGATTTTGTATCCATATGCTAATGAAGGTGAAATTAACTTTATGCTTTCCACTGCGCAAATTAGTTTTAATCAATTTAAATCAGGCGTAAAAGAAGGTGGTATTATTGTCGTGGAACCAAATCTTGTTACGCCCACAAAAGAGGATTATGAAAAATTCAAAATCTATGAAATTCCTATTATTACGATTGCTAAAGAAGAAGTAGGAAATGTTGTCACGCAATCTGTTGTAGCCCTGGCAGTAACTGTGACTTTTACAAAATGTGTTGATAGAGATTTGGTTTTTGAAACCATGATTTCAAAAGTTCCTGCAAAAGTCGCAGATCTTAATAAAAAAGCATTTGAATTAGGTGAAAAATACGCTCTTAAGGCTCTATAGACCTTATGCGTGATTTATTAATTCAATCTTGCAACGCCTATTATGATTATCTAAATAATAATCATAAAGGGGTGCAGGATATTCAAATTGCCTCTCATTATATTCAAGATAATTTTATTACTATCAAATTACGACAAAAACGATTTTCGCTAGATTATATACAAATTGCCATAGATGATTATTCTTTTTTACTCGATCACGACGAAATTATCAATAAAACCTATGATGAAAATAATCAAATCTTAACACTACAATGCAAGCCTTCTTTGTTCACCTTGCTTTCCAATGCTCTTGAAAGCAAAAAACTTAAAATCTATACCGATCTCAAGTTTCTTATCACAAATCTAAGAGATTTTTTTCAAAAATACAATATCTCCCTACCAACAAAAACTCCACAACACACTACTAGACTAACACTCCACACAAATGAATCACAAAAACAAGCAATTTATGGTGCTTTAAATAATACTTTAAGCTATATATGGGGACCGCCAGGGACAGGCAAAACTCAATTTGTTCTTTTTGAAATCCTTATGCACTTCATTGAAACTAATAAAAAAGTTTGTGTAATCGCACCAACAAATAATGCCTTAGAACAGATTCTCTCAACTATTATCACACAACTTGACAATCTAAAATTTAATCGCGATAAAACTATTCGTCTAGGTATACCCACAACAACTTTTTTTAACAAATTTTCTGATACCTGTGAATACACTCCACCACAACAAACAAATTTATTTAATTACTCTACTTATTCTACCCCTATTAAAAAACGCTATGAAAATGCAATAATTTTTGGAATGACTATCGATGGTTTTATTAGAAAGTATTCAGACTTAGAAATTAATTTTACTCATTTCTTTTTAGATGAAAGCGCCTTCACTCCACTAATTAAAGCACTTGCACTCTGTGTTGACAACACTCCTATTACATTGCTTGGTGACCACAAACAATTATCTCCTATATGTGAAATGCCAAATCAGGAAATGATTAATAAAAATAAAAGTGTAAAACTATGGAGTATTTCAGCTCTTTATCTTGAAGATTTTTTCGAGCCTACATTTCTAAATAACCTAGATAACATAAAACCAGACCCTTCATTTGATAAAATGCAGCTTTTTAAATTAAATATAACTTACAGATATGGGAAAAATCTGGCAAAAATCTTAGCAGAAAATATTTACACCACACTAGAAAGCACCCACAATCACACAGAAATCTTTTATGCAAATGCCACTCCCTCAACTTCCCATACCAATGAACTTTTTTCTTCAAGTGAAGCTGAAATTGCAAGAAAAATTTATCAAGAATTAAAACATGAAGATATTGCTATTCTCACCCCTTTTAACAAACAAAAAGAATATATCCAAAAACTTATCCACTCCCCCAATGTTATGACTATTCATTCATCACAGGGTAGAGAATTTGACACCATAATTCTCTCACCTGTCACGTTACATCACTATTGTACCAATAGTCAAAATAAAACAGCGTTATATACTCTAAATGTAGCCATCACGAGACTAAAAAAGCGTCTAATTATTGTTTGTGATTATAACTTTTGGATCAAACAGAAAAATCAACTTTTATGCAAACTCTTAGAACAGGCAAAACCCTACGAATTTAAGCAAAAATAAAGCACTTTTACAATACAATTTAGCTCCATTTTAAATTCACACACGCTAATTCTTCATTACGGTGTAGCAATGCTATTAATGAGCGTGGAGGAAAAAACCAAAATTTAATTTAGAAGGAGCATAAAATGGTAACAATGAAAGATTTATTGGAATGTGGTGTGCATTTCGGCCATCAAACAAGACGCTGGAATCCAAAAATGAAAAGATTTATTTTTGGTGTAAGAAAAAACATTCACATTATTGATTTGCAAAAAACCCTAAGATATTTCAGATACACTTACAATATTGTAAGAGATGCGGCTGCTGAAGGCAAAACCATTATGTTTGTTGGAACAAAAAAACAAGCAAGTGAAACGCTAAAAGAATATGCTGAAAAAATCCAAATCCCTTATGTAAATTACAGATGGCTTGGTGGTATGCTAACAAACTTCAATACAATCAAAAAATCTATCAGAAAACTCGAAATTATTGAAGAAATGGAAGCAAGCGGACAAATTGACATGCTTACAAAAAAAGAAAAATTGATGATTCTTAGAAAAAAAGAAAAATTAAACAAATATCTTGGTGGTGTAAGACACATGAAAAAAGCACCTGATATGATTTTTGTTATCGATGTTGTAAAAGAAAAAATTGCTGTTGCTGAGGCAAGAAGACTTGGTATCCCTGTTGTAGCACCACTTGATACAAACTGCGATCCCGATGTTGTAGACTATCCAATCCCTGGCAACGATGATGCTATTCGTTCAATTCAACTTTTCTGCAAAGAAATGAGCGAAGCAATTATTGAAGGTCGTGCAATGGCGGGAAATGATGGAGAAGTAACACAAGAAGCAGAACCAGCTACTCAAGACGAAAAACAAGAGCTTATGGAAGAGGTAACTGCTGAACTTGAAAAAGAAATGACAAAAGGAGAATAAATGGCTGAAATCAGTGCACAACTTGTAAAGCAACTTAGAGAAATGACAGATGCAGGAATGATGGACTGCAAAAAAGCGCTTGTTGAAACAAATGGTGATCTTGAAAAGGCTATGGAATTCTTACGAGAAAAAGGATTAAGTAAAGCAGCAAAAAAAGCAGATAGAATTGCGGCTGAGGGTGTTATCTCTGTCAAAGTAAGTCAAGATTTAAAAAATGCCGTAATGCTTGAAATTAATAGCGAGACTGATTTTGTTGCAAAAAATGATGCTTTCAAAGCACTTATAGAAAAAACTACACAAAATACAGAATCTCAAAATATCACTTCTGTAGAAAAACTACAAGATGCAATAATTGATGGTGAGAAATTTAGCGATTATCTCAATAGTCAAATTGCAAAAATTGGTGAAAATATAGTTGTAAGAAGACTAGTAAATATTAAAGCAGATAATAATGGAATTGTCACGGGCTATGTACATTCCAACGCTAGAGTAGGTGTTTTACTTTCTGTAAAATGTTCATCGCAAACAAATGCACAAAAAATTTCTGATCTTATTCGCAATATCTGCATGCACGCCGCAGCAATGAAGCCACAAGTACTAAACTACAATTCTTTTGAAAAGGATTTTATTGAAAAAGAAAAAGTTGCCCTAAAAGCTGAACTAGAAAAGGAAAATGAAGAACTCAAACGCCTTGGTAAACCCTTAAAAGTAATTCCAGAGTTTATTAGCAGATGTGAACTTACACAAGAAGTATTGCAAGCACAAGAAGCAAAACTTAAAGAGGAACTAAAAAAGCAAGGTAAGCCTGAGGCAATTTGGGATAAAATTATTCCTGGTCAAATGGATAGATTTATTGCAGATAATACACTAATTGACCAAAGATTAACTCTTATGGGTCAATTCTTTGTAATGGATGATAAAAAAACAATTGCACAGGTTATCGAAGATAAATCAAAAGAAATTAACGATAAAATTGAAATTCTAGAATATATTCGTTTTGAACTTGGCGAGGGAATTGAGAAAAAAGTAGAGGATTTTGCCTCTGAAGTTGCAGCACAAATACAATAAATAGTGTGTGGAATTTACTCCACACACCTCTCCTACCCTTATACTATGTCTTACTTTTACCTATAGAGTATTAGTAATTCCAAATTTAAAAACTAATCATTAATTTTTACTTTACAAAATTCATACAAAAAGATAAAATTTTAAAAATTTTTGGATTATATAAAATGACTTTAGAAGAACAAATTTTACAAATTGTTAAACAAGAAGTAAAACCTGCTATAGGATGCACTGAACCCATATCCACTGCGTTAGCTTGTGCAATTATCAAGGAATATTTACAAGAAGACCTCAAAAAACTTACCCTATTTCCTTCAGGGAATCTTTTGAAAAATACAATGGCTGTTACAATCCCCAACACCTCTTCCTCTGGTATTGAAATGGCAGCAGCCATGGGTTATGTTTGCGGTGATAGCAAATTAGGACTTGAAGTATTAAAATATGCTACCCCACAAGACGAACAAGCTGCAAAAAATCTATTATCAAAAGTCGCTGTCTACCTCAAGAAAAATGTCCCCAACCTCTACATAGAAGCTATAGGAGAATCGGAAAATAACATAGTAAAAGTGATTATAGAACATGAACATACCTTTATTAAACTGATTGAAAAAAATCAAAAAATCTTACTACATAATACATACACTCAACAAAATTACTCACAACAAGAAATTTTTAAAACTCTAAATCTTGAAGATATTTATAATCTTGCTTGTTCAATAGATGAAGAAAAAATTGCCTTTATTGCAGATTCTGCAGTGTTAAATACTGCACTTTCCCAAGAAGGTCTCTCTAAAGACTATGGATTAAAAATTGGACGCACCTTTCAAAAACATATCCAATCCCAACTAGTCCCCAATGATCTTATGACGCAAATCCTTATTCAAACAACAGCTGCATCTGATGCTAGAATGGGAGGTGCACCGCTCCCTGCTATGACAAATTCCGGATCTGGCAATCAAGGAATCACTGCCACCATACCTGTTGTTGTCGTGGCAAAACATTTGCAAAAAGAAAAGGATTTAAATCGTGCCTTATTTCTCTCTCATCTCACAGCTATCTATATTCACTCCAAACTCCCAAAACTCTCTGCATTATGCGCTGTAACCACCGCAGGTATCGGTAGCTATGCAGGAATCGCATGGCTTTTTACTAAAGAGTTCAAAACTGTCTCCAAAGGCATTTGTAATATGATTGGAGATATTAGTGGAATCTTATGTGATGGTGCAGGAAGTGGCTGCTCCATGAAAGTCTCTACAACAACACAAGCAGCATTCAAGGCTCTTTTGCTTGCTTTAGAAGATTCTACTATTAATGGCAAAGAAGGTATTGTAGCAAATAAGGTGGATGAAAGTATCCAAAATCTTTGCGATATTGCTTCAAAAAGCATGTTAAATGTAGATTCTCAAATTCTTGAGATTATGATGTCAAAAAATCTTCATTAGTTTTTAGATTTATTTTTCCATAATCTTTTTTATAATTATTTCCGCACCATTTTTTTGAATGCTATTTTGCAATCCTCTGCTTATGTTTTCTAAATCCGCCTCCATCTCATCTAGCAAACCAAAAACTTTTTTTTGTGTTAAATTGTGTTGTTCAACAATAAAACCTAGTTTTTTATTTTCAAAAAACAATGCATTATAATATTGATGATTCCCCGCTGCATAAGGATAAGGTACATAAATACAAGGCAAACCATTTGCTGCAAGTTCCCACACACTACTTGCGCCCGCTCTACAAATACACAAATCAGCTGCACTAATTTTTGTGATAATATTACTACTAAAATCAAATAAATCAATCTTACCAAAAAGCTCCATTCTAATATATTCTTGTTTCATTCTCTCAAAATCTCTACTTCCACACTGGTGAATGATTTTATAACCTCTCAAAATTAAATCTTGTGCCACATTAAGTGCAAATTCATTAATAGCAACCGCCCCTTGACTTCCCCCTAAAAACAAAATTGTTCGTACTTTTTTTCGCACTCGAGATTCTAGAAAAAATTCTTGTCTCACAGGATAAGGAGTTTTTAAAAATTGTTTGCTCTTATCCTCAAAACTACCAAAAATATTTTTTGCAAATGGAGTAAGCATTTGGTTTAATTTACCCTTAATGGCATTTTGTTCATGAATAAAAAATCTTTTGCCTGATAAAATTGCAGCAATACTTGCAGGACCAGCACTAAAACCTCCCACACTAATTACTGTATGTATTTTATGTGTTTTAAAAATTGCCCTAACTTTCAAAATAGCACGAATTTGCAAAACAATTGCTTTAATAAAAAATGCACCTTTTTTATCTACCACTCCCGTTGTATTTAAAAAATACACAGAATCAAATAAGTCATTTTTTTCAAACCATACACGATCCTGACCTTGTAAAGACCCAATATATATCACTGGTTGTTTTTGTTTCTTTAGAACTGTTGCTAAAACTTTAGCAATAGCCAAATGCCCTCCTGTCCCTCCTCCTGTGATCACATACATACCTCATAAACCTCCATAAATACGATATAAAAGCAATAATATTTTACCACAAATATTTATCTGTACAACAATCTCAAATTCCCAAAATTCTATAACTACACCATAAAAATTCAAATTTTTTTATAAAAAAATTTGCTATATTTTTTTATAATACTCATAAAATAATCCCAAGAAAAAAGTTAAGGAGCAAAAATTAAGATGAGTTGTGTTTTACAAATTGGGGCTGGTGGAGTTGGCGGTGTTGTCGCACACAAACTTGCACAAAATAGAAATACTTTTAGTCAAATTGTTCTTGCGTCAAGAAATATTACAAAATGTTTTAATATTGCAAAAAGCATTAAAGAAAAGGGTTTAGGAGAAATAATTTGTGAAAGTGTTGATGCTGATAACATAGAAGAATTAGTCACACTTATTGAAAAGTATAAACCAAAAATTGTGATTAATGTAGCTCTTCCTTATCAAGACCTTACTATTATGGAAGCTTGCTTAAGAACCAAAACACATTATCTTGATACAGCAAATTACGAACATCCTGATACTGCAAAATTTGAATACAAAGAACAATGGGCATATAACGACCGCTTTAAACAAGCAGGAATTTTTGGTTTACTGGGTAGCGGATTTGATCCCGGTGTAACAAATATTTTCTGTGCCTATGCGCAAAAACATCTTTTTGATGAAATACGCACAATTGATATTTTAGATTGCAATGCTGGAGATCATGGCTATGCTTTTGCAACAAATTTCAACCCCGAAATCAACCTCAGAGAAGTAAGTGCCAATGGAAGATACTGGGAAAATGGAAAATGGGTTGAAACAGGACCCCTCGAAATCAAACAGGTATGGGCATATCCAGAGATTGGAGAAAAAGATTCTTATCTCATCTATCATGAAGAATTAGAATCTTTAATCAAAAATATCAAAGGCTTACAGCGTATTAGATTTTTTATGACTTTTTCACAAAATTACATTACCCATATGCGATGCCTTGAAAATGTTGGAATGTTAGGAATTAAAGAAGTAGAACACAATGGGCAAAAAATTATTCCTATACAATTCCTTAAAACATTGCTTCCCGATCCCGCATCTTTAGCAGGACGCACTAAGGGAAAAACCAATATTGGTTGTTACATTACCGGTTCCAAGGGTGGTCAAGACAAAACAGCGTATATTTATAACGTGTGTGATCATGAAGAATCTTATAAAGAAGTAAATGCCCAAGCAATTAGCTATACTACAGGTGTTCCTGCCATGATTGGTGCAAAATTAATTTGCGATGGAATCTGGGGCGATGTTGCTGGGGTTTGGAATATGGAACAACTCAATCCCGATCCTTTCATGGAAGAATTAAACAAACAAGGATTACCTTGGAATATTATTGAAAAAATTAATACATAAGAAATTTTAAGCCTTTTTTGTTTCCAAAAAGGCTAAAGACTTCCAAAAAACTTAAAATAAAATACTAAATAATATTAGAAAATATTTTAAAAAAACTCAGTGACTAGACTATATTTTATAAGCAAATATCAAATAAATTTCAAAATCAATGGGTCATATAGAAAAAATCAAAGGGATTTAAAAAATCCCTTATCAAAGTAATTAAAAAAATTAATTACTAGGAAAATAATTTAAATTTAAAAATTATTTTCCAAGATATACTTGTCTTGGTCGTGTAATTCTAGCATGAGGATTTTTGTTATGCTCAATAAGTTGTGCACACCATCCAGGCATTCTCCCCATAACAAAAATTGGTGTAAATAATTCCACTGGGATTTTTAAAGCAGTCAAAATAATGCCAGAATAAAAATCTACATTTGGGTATAACCCTCTTTCTTTAAAATAATCATCTTTCAATGCTACTTCTTCTACTTTTTGTGCAATTTCACTAAGATGGGCATCCATCTTGATTCCTTTTTTATCCAATTCATCTTTGATTTTTTTCAAAGTTTTTGCCCTTGGATCATAGCTTTTATACACACGATGACCAAACCCCATAAGTCTAAAAGGATCATTTTTATCCTTAGCTTTTTCAATAAATTTATCCACATTTTTAACATCGCCAATTTCGCTCAGCTGTCGTAATACCTTTTCATTTGCGCCACCATGTGCAGGACCCCATAAAGCAGAAATCCCTGAAGAAATTGCAGCATAGGGATGCACCCCTGTAGAGGCGACATTTCGCACAGTAGTCGTAGAAGCATTTTGCCCATGATCTGCGTGTAATGTCAAAATCTTATCAAGTGCCTCAACCTCAAGTGTGCTAATTTCTTGCTCACCATCCCTACTATATTTCATCCTTCCATGTGGATATCCACGCAACATATAAAGAAAATTTTCCACATAGCTTTTGCTAACATCTGGCTCTATAAATGGTGCTCCAACGGAATTTCGATAGCAATATGCAACCATCGTTGGAATCTTTGCAATGATTCTACGTGCCATCGTCTGATAACCTTCTTCATTTACAATTTCTTTATGATCTACATAAAGTGTTGCCAGTACAGAAACTAATGCCGAAAGAGTTGCCATAGGATGTGCTCTATCTGGAAAAACATCAAACATTCTTTTTAATTTTTCATGCAAAAAACTACGATGACGTAACTCTAAATCAAACTCCAAAGAATCTGTATTATTTTGAGGTAAAGAATCGCTAATTAAAAATTTACACACATCAGTAAATTTATACTTATCCACCAATTCTTGTATTGCTACACCCTTATAAAGCAATTCGCCTTTCTTGCCGTCAATAAAACTAATTGTCGATTTACATCCCGCAGTAGAGCTATATCCTGGATCATAAGAAAAAATTCCTGTTGTTTCAAAAAGTTTAGAAAAATCAACAGCCTTTGGACCTCTAGTGCAATCAATAAGATCAAAATCAAACTTATCCCCTGTTTCATTATTAATCAATGTAATAGAACCCATTATTGCTCCTTTGTTTGTGCGATTAAAATAAATCAAAGATTACTTTAATTTTGAAACATTTATACAAGTTTTTTATTAATTTTTAGTAAATTTAAAAACTAAAACCTATTAAGTTTTCCAAAAAACTAGAATAAAATCTCTCATGGAAATTCTAAATATATAAAAAAAAGCTGTTATAATTAACAAAATTTAACTTTAAAAATAGAGGGTTTTTATGTCTTTTTGTCTTTTATTTGGTGGTCTAAGTTGGGAACATGAAATTAGCATTGTAAGTGCTATTACAATCAAAAATACATTAAAACAAGAGATCAAACATTTTATCTTTGTCGATGATAATCATCAATTTTATGAAGTGCTTGAACAGGAAATGCAAGCTGATTTTTTTGCCAACAAAAAATACAAGAATAAAAAGCCCTTGCAACTCGATTTTAAGGGTTTTTACATCCCTACTTTCTTTACAAAAAAATATCTAACATTTGATACACTCATTAATCTTGTTCACGGTGGAGATGGGGAAGATGGAGTATTAGCCAGTCTTTTAGATTTTTATAATATTCCTTTTATTGGTCCAAGGATTGAAGCAAGCGTGCTTAGCTATAATAAATATTATACAAAACTTTTTGCACAAGCAAAAAATGTCAAAACACTACCTTTTGAAATTCTTACTCAAAAAGATTCTAGAAAAACCTCCTTTAATTTTCCTGTAATTATCAAACCTGCAAAATTAGGTAGTTCTATTGGAATTGGAATTGCCACAGATTCTAAAAGCTTTGATTTTACACTAGATCAAGCCTTTGAATATGACGATACAGTGCTAATTGAACCTTTTTATAAGGGTATAAAAGAGTATAATCTAGCAGGATGTAAGATAAAAGATTCTTTTTGTTTATCCATTATTGAAGAACCAAAAAAAGAAGATCTTTTAAATTTTGAAGACAAATATCTAGATTTTTCAAGAGACAAGAAAACAACTCAAGCTTTCATTACACCACAACTAGAACAAGAAATGCAAGAGAATTTTAAATACATTTATGAAAATTGTTTTGAAGGAGCTTTAATTCGATGTGATTTTTTTGTCCACAATGACACACTCTATCTCAACGAAATCAACCCTATCCCTGGAAGCATGGCAAACTATCTTTTTGATGACTTTAAAACAATTCTCCAAAATTTAGCACAAAACCTCCCAGCAAAAAAACCTATTTGCATCGATTATCGCTATATAAAAAAGATTCAAAAAGCAAAATAATGGCAATTAGAAAAATTATCTATAAGCAAAATGATTTTACAATTGCTTATGACTTCATTAATCATCAAAAAGAAAAAAATATTGTTTTTTTGCATGGATGGGGAAGCAATAAAGAACTAATGTCTCTGGCATTTAGAGAAAGCTTCAAGGATTTTAACCACTATTATATTGATCTCCCAGGGTTTGGTAGGAGCCCTAATAATCAAGTACTGATCACCAAAGATTATGCAAATATCATGCGATTGTTTTTTACAGATCTCAAACTTACACCCGATTTAATCATAGGACATAGCTTTGGTGGAAAAATAGCTGCTTTATTAGATTCTGAAATTTTATTACTTAGTTCAGCAGGAATCTTGGAAAAAAAATCGCTAATCACAAAAATAAAAATCTATTGTGCAAAAATCTTTAAATTCCTCCATATAAACTCCTCTTTTTTACGCAGCAAGGATGCGAATAACCTAAATATCGAAATGTATGAAACCTTTAAAAATGTAGTTGATGAAGATTTTGAAAAAATATTTTCATCTTTTAAATATAAAGCGACAATTTTTTGGGGCAAGAGTGATAAAGCCACGAGCTTAGAATCTGGAAAAAAAATCTCAAGTCTTATTAAAAATAGTCGATTCTATCCACTAGATGGTGATCATTTTTTCTTCCTCAAGCAAGGAAAAATTATTGATGATCTCTACAAAAAAGGATTATAATGACTTTGCATATCATTATTTCTGGGATTGTTCAAAAAGTTGGATACAGAAAATTTGCTAAAAAAAAAGCTGATGAATTAGGCATCACTGGTAGCGTAAAAAATCTCAAGGACTTTAATGTAGAAATTTTTGCTAATGGTGATGCAGAATTTTTAGAAGCCTTTATCTCTTTACTAAAAATAGGGCCTGAGCGTGCAAGGGTTGATCAAGTACATACCCAAGCGATTCCACAAAAGCAATTTCATGATTTTACAATTTTAAAGGATTAGGGTGAATTGGTTAGTAGCTTTTTATTATTTTTCTAATTGGATTTTTATTTTTGCCTTGGCATATTACATTCTTACAAATTTACAATGGTATAACTATAGCTTTTATCGAGTAATTACAAAACATCATAAATACACTTGGCATATTTTTTATTTTATTATACCCCTCATATTTTTTCTCTGTGTTTCATATTTTAACTCGCCTACAATTTTGTTTGTTGGGCTATATATTTTTTACCTCCCATTACTTATTAATTGGGCTATGGATCTAGACAAAAAACTTATTTTTACCAATAGAATAAAAACTTTTTTTGCAATTTTATGTATATTTCTCACATTGCAACAACTTATTTCAATTTTTGTAATCCAAAATAACAATAATATCTTTTTTCTTTTTTCTTTATTTTTTAGTTTCATATGTTCTTTTTATTTTGAAAAAATCCTTTTTAACCGTTATAAAAAACTTGCACAGAACAAACTTAATACAATTAAAAATCTAAAAATAATTGCCATAACAGCAAGTTATGGCAAAACAAGTATCAAAAATTTCCTCTCTGAGATGCTAAAAACAAAATATAAAATCTATGCCACCCCAAGAAGCGTAAATACTATAAAAGGTATTGTGAGCGATATTAACAATAATCTTGATTTGCAAACAGAAATCTATATTGCTGAAGCAGGTGCAAGACAAAGAGGAGATATTGCAGAAATCTCTCATTTATTACAGCAGCAATATACAATTATTGGAGAAATTGGCGAGCAACATTTAGAATACTTTAAAAATATCGAAAACATCACACAAACAAAATTCGAGCTTTTAGAAAGTAAAAATATAAAAAAATCTTTTATTTTTCAAAAAAATACCCTACCTGCCAACCTCTCAAAAGAGCAAAAAGATTTGATAACTCTCTATCCTAATAAAATTACAAATATCGCTGCAACACTAGATGGCACTTCCTTTGATTTGGAAATTGATGGTGTATTTCACGCTTTTAAAACAAATATTTTAGGGCGTTTTAATGTAGATAATTTAAGCGTGGCTATTTTACTTGCACATCACCTTGGGATTCCAATTCCTGTTCTACAACAAACACTACAACACCTACAACCCGTTGCACATCGCTTAGAAAAAAATATTGCAAATGGTAAGATTATTCTTGATGATAGTTTTAATGGTAATCTCAAAGGAATGCTAGAATCCATCCGTTTAGCAAGCCTTTATGATGGCAGAAAAGTTATTATCACCCCAGGAATTGTAGAGAGCACAGATCAAGCAAATATTGAACTTGCAAAAGCTATTGATGCAAATTTTGATATGGCAATTATCACAGGAGAGTTAAATTCTCAAATCCTCTCTCAATATATCAGAAAACCCAAAAAAGTCATCCTAAAAGACAAAACACAATTAACAAATTTTTTAAAAGTTCTCACATATAAAGGGGATTTGATTTTATTTGCTAATGATGCACCAAATTTTATCTAAGGATTTTAATGGAGAATATCTACGCACCGTGGCGTTCTCAATATTTTGAGCGCAGTGAGGAAAGTTGTGTATTTTGTAAAATTTCACAAAATCCACAAGATGATGAAAAAAATGCTGTTTTTTATCGAGACTCTCTTTGTTATGGCGTAATGAATCGCTTCCCCTACACCCCTGCACACTTGCTATTTATTCCTCATATCCATAAAGATAGTCCAGAAAAATTTTCCGAAGAAACATGGCTTCATTTGCATAAAGTAATCCACAAAGCCACCCCAATGCTTTATGAATATGGAGCACATGGAATCAACTTTGGTATCAATATAAAAAAAGCAGGTGGTGCTGGAATTCCCGAACATTTACATTTACATTTATTACCACGATATAATGGAGATACAAATTTTATTACCAGCATTATGGATTCTAGAGTTTATGGGGTTGATTTTTTTAAAACTTATCAAAAAATCAAACTTTTAGCACAAAAATATTTATACAAGGAGATATAAATGAAGAAGTTACATATCCTTATATTATTTTTCTTTTCAACTTTCATTTTTGCCAATCAATATGATTATTTACTTTTTAGCAATAATGTTCAAGAAGTCAAAAGAGGCTTACAAAGAGGTGCAAATGTAAATACAATGCTAAGAGGAAATACACCCCTTTATGATGCTGCCAGAAGAAATAATATGCAAGCAGTGTATCTATTGATTAATTATCGTGCAAATGTAAATACGATTTGTCATGGTGAAACCGCACTCCATAAAGTTGTACAATATGGCAATTTGCGTATTGCGGATGCATTATTAAGAGCTGGTGCAAAAGTCAATGCTAGAGATCAAATTAGAGGCAACACAGCATTACATTATGCCGTTGCAAAAAACGATATTAATATGATACGCCTACTAGTAAAAGAAGGTGCAGATTTAAATGTCCCTAACAACATAGGTGACACACCTGCAAAATACATTCTCTCAAAAATTCAAATTCCCTCTGTAAAAGTAGACAATAAACACCTTGTAATTGCTAGCACTGCTTTTAGCGTCAGTAACGGCGCTGTAGGTGTAAGTGCTAGTAACCTTACAGAATCCTTTATTACCATAACTAGCGTTGCGCTTTATATCAATGGTAACCTTATTACCGAATCAAGTGTCAATAAAACAATTGCGCCACGTTCAAGTCAAGGTCTTGTAAGCCTTACGATCCCCAGAGAAACTTATCAAAACATTCGACTTTCAAGAAACGGAAATGCGAGCATACAATATGGATTTGCCATAGAATACCTCATCGACAATTCCAGAAAAACTCTTTATAAAGTTACAAAAAACAATACTAGAGCTTGGTGAATCCCTGCTCTACTTTTGCCAAAACCATCCCTTTTTCATTTACCAATTCAATACTTTCACCTTTTTGCAACATCTCCAAATCAGCGATTTTTCCTTGTAATAAAATTTGAGCATAGCCTTTTTTAACACCTTCTATTCTTGCAGCCAACTCCCCTCCCACTCTCTCTAATTCATACTTTTTACGTGCTAAAAAATTTTGCATAACCAAATCAATTTGCTCCATCAAAATAGAAATATTTTTTTGTGCAATACAAGATCTTATCTTAGAATCCAATCCTTCAAACAATTGAACAAGTATTTCAAAATTATATTTAAACTTTTTTTCAATATTATAATTTTCAAAAAAATATCCATACTCTCTTAATTTTTCCCCCAAATTCTTAAAATGCCTCGGCAATTTAGCATGCAACTCCTCACCCAATTCATCAAGTCTCAAAAGCCAACTCACTTTATCTGGCAAAACCATTTCTATAGCTGCAGAAGGAGTAGGTGCCCTCAAGTCAGCCACAAAATCACTAATTACATAATCAACTTCATGACCAACAGCAGAGACTATAGGGGTTTTTGCTTCAAAAATAGCTCTAGCAACAACCTCTTCATTAAATGCCCACAAATCCTCCAAACTTCCACCACCACGACCTACAATAATCACATCAAAAGCATCTTGACCTCCATAATAACTATCTGCCCTTTGAATCTGACTAACAATACTATCTTTTGCTCCCTCTCCTTGCACCAAGGTATCAAAATGCACAATTTTTACCAATCCCCATCTTTTTCTTGCAACAAAAAGCATATCTTGTAGTGCAGCACCCGTGCCAGAAGTAATTAAAGCAATTTTTTTAGGAAATAACGGGAGAGACTTTTTATAAGAAGAATCAAAATACCCTAAAGTATAAAATTTATTTTTTAGTTGCTCAAAAGCTAAATGCAACGCTCCTTGCCCTACAGGCTCAATTGTCTTGCAAATAATTTGATATTCTCCACGCGGAACATACACACTAATACTACCTCGTACAACAATTTTTTGTGAGTTTTGAATATCAAATTTTACCTTAAGCGCATTCCCCTTAAAAAGTACACACCTAATTGCTGAAGTCTCATCTTTAATACTAAAATAGAAGTGTCCACTATTATGCTTTGTAAGATTACTAACCTCACCCTCCACACAAACCTCAATAAAAGTAGTCTCTATTAATGATTGTATTTGAGTATTTAATTCTTTGACACTAAGAGGTTTAAGCACCAAAAATCCTTCTTAAATCATTAAATACGCCAAGTAGCATTAAACTAAATAAAATCACCCATCCCAATAAAGTTAAATATCTAGCCCCTTGCTCATGTATCATCCTACCAGTCAATATTTCATAAAGATTAAAAAGAATCTGTCCTCCATCAAGCGCGGGAATGGGTAATAAATTCAAAATTCCTAGATTAACTGAAATTAGTGCTACCCATAAAAATAAAATTGTCAAATCTTTTTGTGCAAAATTTGCAATGCTATCTACAATCATAATTGGTCCACCAATCTCTTTCAAAGACACAACACCAATCAACATTTTTTGAATACCCATCAAAATCATTTTAGAAGATTTATAAAACTCCATAAAAGCATAATAAATAGAATCCAAAAGACCTTGATAAATTATCCCTACATCTCCCCTAGCAACGATACCTATCACATATATATCCACCATCTCACCAAACACATTCTCTCTTTTTTGTATTTGCGCAGGAATGCTAAAGCTTAGTTTTTTTCCTTGACGCATTATCTCCATATCCACCCGTGCTTCGCTGCTAATTAATGCATGTACTTCATTCCAGCTACGAATCTTTTTTTGATTAATATTTATAATCTGATCCCCCTCTTTTAATCCAGCCACAAAAGCAGGCATATCTTTTTTTACCTCACCAACAATTGGTAAAACCCCCTCTATACCTCCATATAATGCAATACTTAAATAAATTGCAAAAGCTAAAATAAAATTAAACAATGGTCCAGCAAATAAAATCACAATTTTTATAAGAGGTTTTTTAGTGCTATAGCTATCTTTTGCTTCATCTTTTTCTAGTGGATTCAAATCGCCCTGCCCCTTAAGTTTTACATATCCTCCAAGAGGAATTAAAGATAAGGCATAATCAGTCCCTCTATAAGTTTTACAAATAATTTTCTTTCCAAATCCAATACTAAAAGTTTCCACTCTAACACCACAAATTCTTGCCGCAATATAATGACCAAGTTCGTGAAAAAACACTAAAAATGAGAGAATTAAAAATGCGAGAATAATAAACATTACTTTATATTTTTATAATAGCGTATTGCATAATCCAAACCTGAATAAAGAGTAATCAAAGTAGCACCCCAAAGAATAACATTCTGCCCATACCAATCTAACAATAAAAAGCAAATTGCAATAATTTGTAGAATGGTTTTGATTTTTCCTAAAATACCAGCACTCACACTTTGATTATTACTTGCCACAACAACGCGCAAACCTGTAATAAAAAATTCTCGACTAAATATCAAAAATACTGCCCAAGGGCTTGCTTTATGCACACAAAGTAGTCCAATAAATGCTGCAAGTATAAGCATTTTATCAGCCAAGGGATCAAAAACTGCCCCAAAAATTGAAGTTAAATTAAATTTTCTGGCTAAATACCCATCAAAAAAATCGGTAATAGATGCAAAAATAAACAACCAGAATGCTATAAAATTTGGATTACTAATTCCCAACTCCTCTCCATTAAGTAATACAAAAATTACTAAAACAGAGATAAGAATTCTGGATATTGTAAGAATATTGGGGATATTTTTCATTGCTTGCTACATATAAAGTATCAAGCAAAATTAAGAACGCTTCTTCATTGTGCGCAATGTAGAAGCCGCAACCCTAATACGCATGGAAGTACCATCTTCAAGCTTAATGCGCACTTTTCTTAAATTTGGTAATGAGCGTTTTTTGTTTTTATTATTTGCATGACTTACATGATTTCCTACCATTGGCCCCTTACCAGTTAAAAAACATTTCTTTGACATATTTTTCCTTTATTTGAAATAATTTTTTGGTATTATAGTGAAAAAAATAAAATTCCCGCTTAAATTACGATTTTTTCTTGCCCAATTCTATAAAGTGCGAAATCATATTTTACAGGATCAGTAGAATCAAAATATCTCAATGCTTTTGTAATTAATTCTGCAGACTTAAAATCACAAGTTTTTCGTTCCAAAAGCCCCAAACTAGTTGCAATTTTAAAAATATGCGTATCTAACGGAATAATCAAATCTTTTGAATCAATTTCCTTCCAATATCCAAAATCAATATTATCCCTTCGAACAAGCCAGCGTAAAAAAAGATTATAGCGCTTCATGGCGGAAGGATTTTTTTCTTGCAAAGGATTAATTTTTCCAAACAAATGCTTGATTCCTTTTGTTATATTGCCTTCAAAGTTTTCATACAAACTCCCAATTATTCCATCAATTACACCCAAAATTCCCTGTTTTTTATACGCCTGCAATGCAATATTTTTAAGCCCAGCCCCTATTTTTATTTTTTGCAAAGTGTGTAAAAATCCTCTCACGTCACTAGAAGTTTGAAAACGATAATAAGGTAAATGAGATTGTAAAATTACCTCTTCCTTTTCTCTTAATAATGAAAAGTTAATCTTCTTTAAAAAACGTACAATCTGTTCTGCATTGCCATAAGAAAATAGTGCACAAAATAATGCAATATATTCAAAATCCTCATCTTTTTCATATTCCCTCAAAACAACCAATGGATCTGGGGTGCTAAAATCTTCTGTAGTATTACGCTTATGATAATGCAATTCTAAGATTTCTCTAAGATTTTCCACAAAAAACCTATTGTTTAATACTCAAAAGTGTATCAATCATTCTATCAATTGCAGTAATCACCTTAGCATTTGCGGCATATCCACCTTGAAATTTAATAAGATTTACCATTTCTTCATCAATGCTTACTTGCGATATAGCCAAATGTTCTTTTTTTGCGGTTTCTAAAACTGCTTTTTTTGTATCCAATGTTACTTGAGCACCTTGCGTATCTGTCGCCACCCTTCCTGCTGCAAACTGATAAAACTCACTAAGCTTCATTTTATTAACATTAGATTTATTTTTATAGAACTCAATCTCATCATATTGCATCTGTTGCATCATATTAGCTATTTCAAAATTCCCTGAAACAGGAGCCAGCCAACTCCTAATTGCTGTCGCATCTTTCTGATACAAATAATTTAGTGAAATATTTTC
Source organism: Helicobacter anatolicus (assembly GCF_021300615.1). NCBI lineage: Bacteria > Pseudomonadati > Campylobacterota > Epsilonproteobacteria > Campylobacterales > Helicobacteraceae > Helicobacter > Helicobacter anatolicus. Next base: position 182,712 of record NZ_JAJTMY010000001.1, on the reverse strand, counting down.
CGCACTATCACCCTCAAGAAACTTGTTAATTCCCGTAGCACCAGGAAAATTTGTACCATTATCCTTAATAGAAATAAAAAACCCTTCTGCTTCCCTTAGCGGCTGTATAAGTAATTTTTTAGTTTCATTATCATAATACGCCTTAAAAAAATTATTCACATCATTTTTTGCATTATTATCTTTATTATCATCTGTATTTGCGTTGATTTGCTTAACAATACTCCCCATTGTGGTAATCTCATTTACCTCAATAGTTTTTTTCGCAACTATATCTCCATTAGTACTATACACAATAACATCAAAATTTCCATTTTTTATATTATATTCACTATCCCTAAAGGCAACATTATCTTCAATTTGCAAAGGTGAACTCTCAATTCTCTGCGTTGCACTTTGGGCATAAATTGCATTACTTGCCTCAATAAATCCTTTTGCAAAACTATCAAGCAAATCAATATAATGTTGAAATTTTCCAACCTTTGTACCATTGTGCCCATCATTATACAAATCAATTAAAGCACCAATTTTTCCCTGTGTAATCTTATCTGTAATTTCAACTTGCTTAAAATCATATCCTTGTAAATATAAGCGGTTTAAATAATTAGAATTTTTTTCCTTATCCAACACGATAGGATGAAAACTTGTCCCATCTATTATATTTAACCCATTTCCAATATTTAACACATATTCTTCTTCAAAATCCACAGAATCATGATCTACCCCTCCTTGGGATTGTAGTTTTGATTTATACACATTTGCACCTATTAATTCTCTTAGATTAAATTCTAATTGATCTCTTCTATCTCGCAGTGTATTTGCACGCTTATAGGCTTGATTATCTTCTAGTTTTTTAATCTCTTTATTAAGATTAACAATCTGTGCTCCTATATCATTTACTTCTTTAATACGCACTTCAAGATCCTCTGATGCCTTGCTCTGCAATGTACTTAATTTTTTTCGCACATCTTGCAAGTGCCTTGTAAAAATTCTTGTTTTTTCTGCTAAAACTTGTTTTTGTGCAGAATCATTAGAACTTTTTGAAAGATCTTTCCATGCATTAAAATATTCTTTTAGATCATTATAAAGCCCAACTCCATCTACATCAGGAAAAAGACTTGACGCTTCCCGAAGATGATTAAATTCTGTATCAGCAAAGTTAAAATCTTGTGCCGCTTTGGCATAGCGATCAAATACAAATTCATTATGAATTCTTTGGATAGATTGCACATCCACCCCTCTACCTACAACATTATTTCCTAGAACCAAAGGCTTTTCTGGATAAGCTATTACTCTCTGTCGGCTATAAAATTCATCACTTGCATTAGAAATATTATTACCCGTGACATCCACCATCAATTGATGGGCTTGCAAACCTGTATATGAGGTATTTAATGAAGTTAGTATGCCACCCATTTTTATGCCTCAATTTTCAAAAATGTACTTTGTGCAGTTTTAGGACTACCATAACCTGTAATTTCATGAGGGACAATCCTACTCATTAAAGAAGTATAAAATTCTGATACTGCAAACACCATACGCGCATAATTTGTATTCACTTCTTTAAGAACCTGTAATTTCTCTCGCATTAGCCCCAAAAGAGTGCTAGTTTCTTCATCAAGGAGTTCAGATAAGGGTTTGTGAGGAGCTTGATTTTTTAAATTAATAATTTCTTGTTGCGCCATATTTTTTTTATTTTCAAAAGATACCATCAAAGGTTGTTTTTTTAAATTACGATCAAAAACAGATTCATGTTTGGCTTGCTTAATCTCTTCAATATCAACCCGCGTTAATTCTATAAGAGCATCAAGATCACCAATTGCACCCTTTAAATACTTCTGCAACATTTTTATTCCTAACTTATAAATTGCCTTTATTAAAAAGGTTTTTATAAGCCAAGCAAATTTAGTGCCATTTTTTCAGAAGTTGCTTGTAAATCAACTTTGTATTCACCTTTTTTGATTGCTTTACGCATCTCTTGTACTTTATTTTGCTCTACGTCTTGTAATTTTGCTTGAATCTCGTTTTGTTTTTTTATTTGATTTGTATCAACACCGCTAGCTATTATAGGTTTGTAACCTACAGAATTTATCATCTAAACTCCTTTTAAATAATTCTTCAATGCAAATATCGGATAAAAAAATAGTTTTTTTATTACTTTGCTATCTTTTTTAATTCATTTTTTATCACTTCACCGTCAATTTTGCTATTTACTTTCTTTTCTTCAAACAACTCCCTCCCAAAATTATCACTATAAGTATAGATAAATAAAAATGTCATACCATATAAAAATAACAAAAAACACATACTAGGAAAAAACCAAATTTTTAAGTCTTTCATGTATCACCTTTGATTTTTCTTGCTGGATTACCTGCATAAGTTCCACTTTCTGTAATATCTTTTGTAACCACACTCCCTGCTCCGATTACCACATCATCACAAATTCTAACGGGCAAAATTGTAGCATTACTCCCAATCAAAACTCGATCTCCAATTTTAGTTTTTTTCCACTCTAACTCACTTACTGCTAATTGACCATTTGCAAAAACATCATTGACAAACATTACACCATGGCCAATAAAACAATCCTTACCAATACTTACTAAAGAACAAATAAAACTATGGCTTTGTACACGTGTACGCTCTCCAATTACAACATCTTTTTGTACTTCTACAAATGGTCCAATAAAAACCCCTTTTTGCAATGTACATCCATAAAGATTTGATGGTGATATAATAACAACATCTTCCTCTACTCTAACATCCCGCACACCAGATTCTATAATTTTCATATGCCTTGCTTTAACGCTAAAATTTCTTGCTCAATTTTATCCATCTCTTTGGAAAGTTTCAAGATATTTTGCATTTTTTTATAATAAAGTATTTCATAATCCTTAGGCAATGCTAAATCCAAAAGATAATTAATATTTAAAACCCCATCACTACTTTCTTGATAAATCTTTTTTAATCTTTGTTCACCCTTTAGACTAAATAAAAAACAATATAGTGCAATATTTTTTTGGACATCCTTATGTCGTAAAACAACAACCCCTGCATTTGCAACACAAACTTCCCTAATTTCCCCCAAAATTGCAACCTTTGGAACCGTTCCCCTTAATGAAAGCAAGAGATCATAAGAATGCAATCGATATTTTTCTATCTTATTTTTATCTCCCATTTTTTTAAGATTCTCAAATTTTTCAGAAAATCCCAAGGATTTAAAATCCGCTATACCCACATCAAAAAAAGTTACTTCTTCATCATTTTTGCTACCATAAACCCTCTGTCCCCTCATCGCCACAAACCCTAATTGCCTAAGGGTATTTTTTTTAGGTTTCTCTTCCTTGGATACAAAATGGCTAGCACGCAAATCGCCACTGTATTTTTTCTCCAAACAGGTAATTTTAGAAAACCTACCTTCTTTATACTCTCTAAAGATTCTCAAAATTTCTTCAAGATGAATGAGATGATTGTATTTTCCTTCTTTTTTATAAAAAAATTGATGTGCTGCATTAATATGCAAAACTTCCTTACTATTTGGCTCTATTACTAAAATAGAAAAATCATTATTTTGATGTGGAAAAATATTTTTAGGCAACTCAATAATTGCCTTAATCATTTTTTCACTACACAACTTTTCTCGCAACTTAGCCTCTAAAGAATTTTTTTGTAACACTTGATTTCGCACAATAAAAACACCTCTTTTTTTAAGATGCGAAAGAGAATGAATTAAAAACGCCAATTCCGGATAATGTTTTGCGATAGCACCGATATGCGTAAAACGCTGATCATTTTTCAAAAATTCTATCCCTACATGAGCGTATAATGGAGGATTACACAATACTTTATCAAAAAGTCTCCCACCATCTTTTTTAATAAACTTTGGTGATTTTAATAAATCATTTACATAAAGCGTGGCAGTGTTAATATCACAAATTTTTAAAATCAAAAATGCAATACTAGATAATCGATAATCTAGTTCTTCACCATAAAGTTTAATGTTTTTTTGCACTTGCACGAGACTAAAAAAAATACTTCCCATCCCATAACAAGGATTATAGATTGTCTCGTTTTCTTGCACATCAAGCAAGCCACTCAAAAGATGATTAATTTGTAAAGGAGTAGAATAACCATAAAGTTTGTTAGAGGTTTTTTGTTGTGTAATAATATAAAAAAATTCTTCGATAAGATATAAGTCTAGATTAATTTGATTAAAAAATTTTTCAAGTTTAGAAAGTTTAAAATTTGCCTGCAAAACCAAAGATTTTTCAATTCCCAACTTCTCTATAAAGTACTGCAAGTTTTCTCGAGATACTTCTTTTTTGTTCTCCATATAAAATATTTTATATGTTTTTTGCAATAAAATTAACTCTAAAATTGCTCGCAACACATCTAGAATATCTGTATAATAACGCTTTAAATATTCAAAACAATCGATTAATTTTTTTAAACTATCTATCTGCACCACTAAAATCTTCTAAGTTTCTTTTAGTTATTTTATCAAAAATTCATATTTTTTTAATTATAATCAAGCATCGAAAAAACCAAAAAAGGAGCTATTTTGCTTGAAATTTTTCCCGCTATTGATCTTAATAATGGAAATGCAGTAAGACTACACAAAGGAAAAATACAAAGCGCCATCACCTATGGCAATCCTTATGAGTTTGCAAAATATTTTGAAAAAATTGGTGCAAAATGGTTACATATTGTTGATCTCAATGGAGCCTTTCAAGGAAGTCCACAAAATTTTGAAGTTATCAAAAAAATTACTACACATACAAATATTCGTGTTCAAATTGGTGGGGGCGTCCGCACAGAAGAACATATCCAGGCTTACTTAAAACTTGGCGTCTCGCGTATTATTCTTGGCTCTATTGCACTACAAGATCAAAATTTTGCTATCAAAATGTCACAAAAATACCCCATTGCTATAGGCATAGATGCTAAAAATGGTAAAGTTGCTATCCATGGTTGGCAAAAAACAGAAAATATTCTTGCTAAAGATTTTGCGGCTTCCTTTAAAAATACAGCAGTAGAAGCAATCATTTGCACAGATATTTCACGAGATGGAACACTTAATGGAATTAACATCCCCTTTAGCATAGAAATTGCCAAACAAAGCAATAAATACTGCATTGCTAGTGGTGGATTTAATAATATTGAAAATCTTAAATTACTACAACAAGAATTTGCTCAACACAAAATTAATGGAGGAGTAATCATAGGAAAAGCATTTTATGAAAAACAAATTGATCTGGAGAGAGTGCTTCAAACAATTTAACAAAAAAAACCAATAGGCAATCAAAATATAAAATTAATATTTTAATTCTTTTACCAAGGAATTATCTAAGATTCTATAAGCAGAATCTTAGTTCTCATTTCCTATATCTAAAAACCCTATTTGACTTTAATGGCAACCACAGCCCCCACCACAACATCCACCACCTTCACCATGATGATCATCACCATGATCATGGCAACCGCAACCTCCTGACATACCAACACCACCATTTAAAATCTCTTGTTCTGTTGCATCACGAACATCTAAAATTGTTACATCAAAAATAAGAGTTTTTCCAGCTAATGGGTGATTGTAATCAATCATTACAACTTTTTCATTAAAATCTCGCACAATCACCTGAACAGTCTCTCCATGTTCTCCTTGACCAAAAAGTGTCATACCATTTTTTAATTCAATTCCCTCAAATTGTTCACGTGGAACTTCTTGTAAAAAATCTACCCTATGTACACCATAAGCATCTTCTGGTTGGACTTCAACTTGCATTTTATCTCCAACATTTTTACCCAATAATGCTTTTTCAAGCCCAATAATTACTTGGCTTGCACCCATAAGAAAATCAAGCGGCTTTCCATCAACATTACTATCTATCAAATCCAACGTTTCTTTATCTTTTACACTATACTCTATAGAAACAACTTTATTATTTTCTATCATGCTCATCGTACTTCCTTTTCTCTTTATGTTTTAATTCTAATATTTTTTGAGCTTGCTCACTTTTAGGATACAGCCTTACCAAAATATCTGTAAATCTTTCATAATTTTTCATATCTTTCAAATACTTAAAAGACCAAGCTGTTCTCCATAACAACACTGGCATATACACTGCATCTTCATCCAATGCAAAGCTTTGCTTATACAAACCAACAGCTACTTGGTATTCTTTTTTTGAATAAGCAATATCACCAAGCATAAAATAAGATTCAGCAATTCTAAATTTTTTATCTATCAAAAAAAATAAAATCTTTTCAGCTTTGTCATAATCTTTTTTATTTATAGCATTTTTTGCATCTATGAAGAGAGTTTGATGATCTTTTTGCAAATCCTCATCTTCATCCTGCTCTATTATTTTAGCACCTTCAATTGAATTTTTATTATTATTTTCTAGGGTTTGTTTTTTTTCCATCAAAAATTTAGTAAACAATTCTAATTGTTGCAACACTTCATCATTATTTTTTACAACGACCTCATTGAGTTCCTTAAGAGCCTCTTGCAACCTCTTAATTTCATCTTGTTGTGACAAAATCTGCACTTTTAACAAATCTATAATTTCTGATTGCTCCCTGCTTTGTTCCTGATTCACTTCAATTTGCGCTTGCAACGAGCTAACATGATTTTTTAATACATTGTTTTCATCAACAAGTTGCTTTATTCTCAAATTTTGTCCTTCAATTAGACTTTTTAATCCATCTTGTGTCTGTTCAACAATCTCCAGTCTTGCTTGCACATCTGTTGCAATATGTTGTAAATTCTTATTATTAGATTGCAGGGTACTTAAATCTTTTTTTGTTGCACCACTTTGCAATTCAAACGCAGATGGTTCCGCGCCTAAAAATGAAATAGCCATACTCAATAGTATAATTTCTTTTTTCATCTAGAAAACCCTAAGGCTATTTGATCAGCCTAATATCCCCCCGTCTATTTTTCTGATAACACTCTTCTGATTTATCCATACAAACGGGCTTTGTTTTCCCAAACGATACAATAGAAATCTTATCTTTAGCCACCCCTCTTGTGTTCAAAGCCTTCTGAACTGCCAAAGCCCTTCTATTGCTCAAAGCAAAATTATACTCATCACTACCAAATTCATCTGTATTACCTTCAATTACTATACTCATCTCTGGATTATCGTTAATTTTTTCAACACTATCATCAAGTGTTTCAACCATATCTTGACGAATATCAAATTTGTCATAATCAAAATAAATACTACCAATAATACTCCCATCCTCAACAACGTCTTTTTTTTCTACTTCCTGCACTTCTGCAATATTTGTTTCGATAGGCTCTTCTTCTACCATAGCAGATTCTTCATTAATAGCAATCTCTTTCTTAGCACATCCAACTATAAATAACACAACAAAAAGAGAAAAAATAATCTTCTTCATTAGAATCCTTATTCTATCTTTTTTTTTTAAATCATAATTATACTATAAAAATTACTTCAAAATAATATTAATTTTACCAATCAAAAGATTGAATTTGTATCTTATCTAAAGGAAAAAGATAAGTCTTGTTATAATTTAATCGTATGACGCCTAAAGCACTCTGATTCCAAGAATTTTTAATAAACATAACACTATCACCATCATCAGAAAATTTAGGTAGTTGATTGATACCATTAGTGGTCAATCTTCTAATAAAATCATTTTGTGTAGAAATTAGATAAAGATTAAAAACATTGGGGCCAAATTCATTGTTTGTTTCACGGCTAGTATAGACCACGTAATTATTGTGCGATGTAACAGAACTGTTATTTTTTCCATGAAAAACCACTTGCTCAATCGGAGCATTTTCTTCAAGTTTTTTTGTAAACACATTTGGATATCCAAGACGATCAGAAATAAAAATCATAGCAGTATCATTATCAATAAAATTTCCCGAAACATCAATACCACGATATTTTGTCATCTGTGTTTTCTCACCACTTTCTGTATCATAAAGATAAACATCCGGATCCCCATTTGGAGATAAAGTCATTAACAGCTTTTTTCCATCCTTGCTAACACTAGAAACAATAGCCATCCCCTTACTCTTAAGAATCTCTGTACTCACACCTGTATAAACATTATACTTAATAATTGCGGGATAATTTTTAATAATTTTCGTATAATAGATTTCTGTTTGTTCTGCATTGGCCCATTTGGGAAAAATATTTACTCCATCATTGATAATTGTCTTACGATAAGTTAAGGTATAATCGCTAATCAAAATATCATTTTTTCCAGAATCTACACTTGCCGACAACACAACATAACGCTTCATCCAATCAATAGAGGGAGCTTTAATATATTCATTAACATCAATTGCAATTTTATGTGCAACAAAAGGATAAAGTTTTTCATCATCTAAAGTATATGCTTTATTTAAAACAAGATTTTGCATATTAATGTCATACAACCTCGCAATTACCTTAATTCCATTTTCTTCCCTAAGCACTTCTACATTCACAAAGAGATCTGTCTTATTTTGTACAAATTCTGTATAATCTGGATTAATCTTAGATTTTTCTCCCTCACGTACCAAAAAATGCCCACTAACTTTCAAATCTCCAAGCAACACCTTATAAACATTCTTCGCATAGTTTGCATTTTTATTATCTAAATATGTGACCTGTATACCAGGAGTCTTTTGTATAGTTTTAATCAAATCAATCGTCGCATCTACAGACCATAAAAGATTTAATACACACAAAAAGGAAAACAATATTTTATTCATCTTTTGCCTTTGCTTTAAAATTTACCTCTATACTAATGGATTTTCCTACAGGATATGGAGGCAATTGCTCTTCTTTAAGCTGATCCAAAATTTCAATAACTCCATTATTATAATCGCTATATGGAGAATATTTTAATACTTTATAAGCAAAAGCTCCTGTATTTGTAATATTGATCAAAACACTCATTGTAGCATCTTGATAAAATGTTGCTGTCCAATTTTTATATAAAATTTTATAAATTTCTGCGATCCATTCATCATAAAGCCCATTATCTTGATTTGGCAAAACTTCTGCTTTTATATCAATTCCCATATTCATTACACCTAGTGTTTTATTGAATGAAGTAAGATTTTTCTGGATACTCTGAAGCATCTCTCTTTGTTTTTCTAATCTTTGTTGTTCTTTCAAGAATTTTTGTCTTTCTAATTCTTTTTTTTGTCGCTCTCTATTTTTATTAACCTCGCCTTCATAATCAGGAATTTCAGAAAATAAATCTTTTAGGACTGGGGAATTTACATTCTCCTGCTGTATATTTTTTTCCTCATCTTCTTTAATAACATTCTCCACTTTTTCCTGGATTTTTGGTATAGGTTTTTCAATCACTGTGTCTATAGAAATTGCCTGATCATATTGCGTATCATTTTTCATAACATAATGATCAATATTTTTTTTATTCACAAAACCTGCTATAAAGAAAAAAATTAATCCCACATAGATACATAGGGAAATAATCCCAGAAGTATAAAAATGTCTAATATTTTGTGTCATTAATTTGTAGTCACCAAAGATACTTTGCTAAAACCAGCTTCTTTTATACTTTTTAACAAAAAAATTACATCTTGATATTGCAAATTCTTATCAGCTCGTATATATACATTCGAACTTTTATCATAACGATTGGCCAATAAGTTAAGATTGTCTGGAAAATTACTAAGAGTATATACATCTTTGTCAACATAAATATTTCTATCAATATCCATACGAACTTCAATTTTTTTATCATTACCAACTTTAGTTTTTTTTGTTCCCTGTGGCAATAAAATCTGTTCTTTATAAACAACAGTCGGAGTGGTTACCATTAGTATTGCTAATAAAACCAGCATAATATCCACTAATGGTGTGATATTCAATTCTGGTTTTTCATCCCAATCCATCAAATCACGATTCACAACTCTATCTCCAAAAACTTATTTCTTTTCTTGCATAACATCAAGTTGCATTTGCACAGCAATATTAATCTCGAAAGCTTTTCGTTTTAATACCAAAAAGAAAGAATAGGCAGGTATAGCAACCAATATACCCGCGGCCGTCGCCACTAATGCTTGCGAAATAATTGGAGCAATTACGTCAAAAGAAATTTGACCACTACCCCCTAGTTTTCCAAAAGCATCTAAAATTTCCACTACTGTTCCAAACAATCCAATAAAAGGAGCTGTCGAAGCAATAATACTAAGAAAAATCAATCCGCTTGTAGTTTGTTTTAAAAGATTGTTTTTCCAAATTAACACAAAATCTTTAGAAGCCTCCACTTTATCCTTAAAAAAAGAATCAAGAGGTAGTCTAGTTTTATTATTCAACATAGAATTTAAGGAAGTATTTTGATTTATTAAAATACTTCTTAATATTTTAAATCTATAAATAAAAATCCATACTGTAGCAATAAAATAAATAGAAAGCCAAAACAATACAAGAATTGTAATCACTCCACTATCATGAATAAAACCCTGCAAACTAAACATTATTTTCCTTTCACTGCACTATCAAGCTTAGATACAACGCTAGAGAAGATAAGTCTATCATTTGATGCTCCTTCTAATAATTTATGTGCCTTTGTTATTGCTTCTGCAATATCTCCTGTTGTATCACCCACCAATACTGCACTATCAACCAAAACATCAACTTGATGGGCTTGAATTTTTGCATATCCCCAATTAATCGCAATAAGAGACCTTTGAGATTTTCTATTAATCTCAATCACTCCTACTTTCAAACATGATAACAAGTCACTATGACCATCTAAAACACCAAATTCACCTTCACTGCCAGGGAGTGTAATACTTTCAACAGTATCACTAAAAATTTTACCATAGGGCGCAATAACATTAACCATTAAAGCCATTTTTTTTCCTTAAGCATTTTTCATCTTTTCTGCTTTTTCAATTGCTTCTTGAATATTTCCTACCATATAAAATGCATTTTCAGGTATATGATCATACTGGCCTTCTAAAATTCCTTTGAAGCCCTCCAGAGTCTCTTCTAAGGTTACATATTTACCAGGACTTCCTGTAAATACTTCTGCAACAAAGAATGGTTGAGATAAAAATTTTTCAATTTTTCTTGCTCTTTCGACAACTTTTTTATCTTCTTCTGAAAGTTCATCCATACCCAAAATAGCAATAATATCTTGAAGATCTTTATATTTTTGCAAAATTTGTTGAATACCTGTAGCAATTCTATAATGCTCTTCACCTACCACTTGTGGGTCCAATATTCTTGAACTAGAATCTAATGGATCAACTGCTGGATAAATTCCTTTTTCTGCTATTTTTCTATTTAAAACTGTCTTTGCATCAAGATGAGAAAAGACAGAAGCTGGGGCTGGGTCTGTAAGGTCATCTGCTGGTACATAAACAGCTTGAACAGAAGTAATAGAACCTTTTTTAGTAGATGTAATCCTTTCTTGTAATTTCCCCATTTCACTTGCTAATGTTGGTTGATAACCCACTGCAGATGGTATACGTCCAAGAAGCGCTGACATTTCAGCTCCAGATTGCGCGTATCTAAAGATATTATCAATAAACATCAAAACATCAAGACCTTTTTCATCTCTAAAATACTCCGCCATCGTCAAACCAGTAAATGCAATTCTATTTCTTGCCCCTGGTGGTTCATTCATTTGACCATAACAAAGAGCAACTTTATCCAAAACACCACCCTCTTTCATTTCATGATACAGGTCATTCCCTTCTCTAGTTCTCTCACCAACACCAGCAAAAACAGAATATCCACTATGCTTATATGCCACATTATGAATAAGTTCCATAATTACAACTGTTTTACCTACACCAGCACCGCCAAATAAACCAACTTTACCGCCTTTTGAATATGGTGCTAAAAGATCAACTACCTTAATTCCTGTTTCAAACATTTCTGTTTTTGTAGATTGATTTTCAAAATTTGGTGCTTCTCTATGAATAGGCCAAGTTTGCACATTCTTTAACTCTTCACCACCATCAATAACTTCTCCAACAACATTAAAAATTCTTCCCAATACTTGTTCACCGACAGGAACCTCAATCATTTTACCACGCGCAATAACCTCCTGTCCTCTTGTAAGTCCTTCGGTCATATCCATCGCAATAGTTCTAACACGACCATCACCCAAATGTGCGGCTACCTCTAAAACCAAATTCTTCTTCTCACCATCCACATCATAATTTATATCTAAAGCTTCGTTAATAGCTGGTAAATATGTATCAAAATCTACATCAACTACTGGACCAATAACTTGTGTAATTTTTCCTTTCATTCTAACTCCTTATTTTTTTATTTCATCGCCTCAACACCGGCATTAATCTCTACAAGCTCCGTAGTAATTGCCTCTTGCCTTGCTTTATTATAAGAAACTGTCAAACTCTTTACAAGCTCACCTGCATTATTAGTAGCCGCATCCATTGCTTGCATTCTTGCACTATGCTCTGCAGCCAAAGAATCGATTAAGGCATAATACATATTATATTCAAAATATTTTTCTGCAAGCTCTTCTAATACTTTATCCTCCTCATCATCTGGTTCAATTAAAATAAAGTCATCTTTTTTTACTTCTTCACAATCATTCAAATCAAAAGGGATAATTTTTCGAGATTTTAATTCCTGAGTAAGCATATTTTTAAAACCATTATGCAAAACAATAATCTCATCAGTCTTTCCACTTAAAAAATCTTCAAGCACATTGCGAATAAATTGAGTAGATTTGTTATAATCTGGCATAGAAGATAAACCAATTGCCTTATCTAATACTTCAATATTATTAAAAGTAAAATACGCTATCCCCTTTCTTCCTATGCCACGAATTCTAACTTTAATCCCCTTATCTTGATAATACCTTCTTAAACGCATAGCCTCTTTAATTGTAGCGGCATTAAACCCACCACAAAGGCCCTTGTCAGAAGTAACAACAATAATATCAATCACACCAACATTATGCTCATTTGATTTTAAAAAATATTTTGAGTTAATGCTGTTTAGTCCTCTAGCCTTCAGTTTTGCAATCAAGTCATCAAAAACTTCATTTAACTTCTCAGCATAAAGTCTAGATTGTCGTGCCATTTCTTCTGCTTTTTTAAGCTTAGAGGTTGAAACCAACTTCATTGCTCTTGTAGTCTTTTGTGTATTTTGAACGCTAACAATCTTTTTACGAATTTCTTTCAGATTATTTCCCATTTCTATTCCTAGTTACTAAATCCATTTTTATATTCTTCAAGAATAACTTTTAACATAGTTTCTATTTCCGAATCTAATGCTTTTTTACTTCTAATATTTTCAAAAATTTCTGGCTTTTTCTCTTCAATAAAACCATATAAACCTTTTTCAAATTCTACAATATTATCTACAGCAATATCATCTAAATACCCTTTAGCTCCTGCATAAATAATCACTACTTGCTTTTCAATTGGCAACGGAGAATAAGGTCCTTGCTTTAAAACTTCAACCATTCTTTGACCACGATCAAGTTGTTTTCTACTTACCTCATCAAGATCAGAAGCAAATTGTGCAAAAGCCTGCAATTCACGATATTGGGCCAAGTCAAGTCTTAATGTTCCTGCCACTTGTTTTGTAGCCTTGATTTGAGCAGCACCACCAACACGAGAAACTGACAAGCCCACATTAATCGCTGGACGAATACCAGAAAAAAACAAATCTGTTTCTAAGAAAATTTGTCCATCTGTAATCGAAATAACATTTGTTGGAATATATGCAGAAACATCTCCAGCTTGTGTTTCAATAATTGGCAATGCTGTTAAAGATCCTGCGCCTCTCTCATCACTCACCTTTGCGGCACGCTCCAACAATCTTGAATGAATATAAAAAACATCTCCTGGGAATGCTTCACGACCTGGAGGACGTCTCAAAATCAAAGACATTTCTCTATATGCAACAGCATGTTTTGTTAAATCATCATACACAATTAGAGCATGTTGCGCATTATCTCTAAAATACTCTCCGATAGTAACACCTGTATAGGGTGCGAGGAATTGCATTGCTGCAGAATCTGAAGCAGAAGCATTTACAACAACTGTATACTCCATTGCACCATGCTCTTCAAGCTTCCTCACCACTTGAGCAACTGTAGATTCTTTCTGACCGATTGCCACATAAATACAAGTAACACCTTGTCCTTTTTGATTAATGATCGTGTCAATAGCCACAGTTGTTTTTCCTGTTTGTCTATCTCCAATAATCAGTTCTCTCTGACCACGACCCACTGGCACAAGTGCATCAATTGCCTTAATACCAGTTTGCAATGGCTCATGCACTGATTTTCTATCCATAATTCCTGGGGCTTTTTGTTCTACAAAACGATATTCTTTTGCCTCAATATGCCCCTTTCCATCAAGAGGTTCCCCTAAAACATTAATAACGCGCCCCACTACGGCCTCGCCAACAGGAACTTTCATAAGTCTACCAAGTCTTTTGACAGATACACCTTCTTTAATATTCTTACCAGCACCCAAAACAATAACACCCACACTTCCTTCTTCAAGGTTTGATGCCAATCCTTTATCACCAGTTTCAAATTCTACCATCTCATAAGACATTACATCTTTAATTCCATAAACCTTTGCAACACCATCGGCATAGGAAATAACTTTACCTGTCTGAGCAATATCTACTTCTACATCAAAATTTTTAATTCTCTCTTTAATAATATTACTAATTTCTTCTGGTTTTAATTTTGTCACTTTCACTCCTCATTAAATTAAATTGCTTTTAATATATAAGATTTTAAATCATCAAAAAATCTCTCTTTTGAAAAAGAAATTTCCACACCTAAACCTTCAATTTTTAAACTTATTCCATCTTTTTCATATCTATGCTGCACAAGATTTAAACTTACTTCAAAATGTCTTGCAAGTTTATCTTGGATACTTGCAACAATTTTTTCATCAAGTTCTTCTTTTGAATAAATATCGCCATGATAAACTTTCTTTTCAAAAGCTATATGCTGCTGTATTAAATCATAAATATAAGGAAGTATTTCAATACGATTATTTTGTAGTAAAATAGACAAGAGATTGTGTATCTGCTTATCCTGAGAATCCACCAATTCAAAAATCATTTTTTGCTTCTGCATAAAATTTAAATAAGGAGAATGCATTGCATCCTGAAAATCCTTTGTTTTACAAGCTATCTGCAATAAATTTAAATCCTTTAGCAATTTTTCCAACTGTTCAAAATTCCAACTTTGCAAAATTGCTTTCACATATCGTTTTGCAATTGAATCTAACATTTAAACCACCTTTTTCTCAAGTATTTTTACATACTCTGCAGCATTTATTTTACTTTCCTTGAATACTTCCTCTAAAATCTCAGAAACCACCTCTTTTTCCATCTTTTTTCGTTCAATTTCCATAAGATTTTCTGTATTTTTTATCATATTTTCAATATCGACACTTGACTGCTCTTCCATTTTTTGTGCAATCATATAAGCTTCTCTTTTTGCATTAGCAATGATTTCTGCAGCTACTTCTTTTGCTTCTTCAAGCTTTCTTAATGCTTGTTCCTTATTCTTTTTTGCCTGCTTAAGCTTTTCCTGAACCTCCAACAATCTCTCTGCAATTTTATTTCTTCTTGCAGCAAAAAAAGCCTTTGCTTTTTTTGCTACCAAAAACCATAATATTGCAACAAAAATTATAAAATTAATAGCTCTTTCTAAAAAGTCAGTATCCGCTAACTGCACATCCATTGATGCAAAAACACTAGAAAAAGCTCCAAAAATTAATAAAAATAATCGCATTGCCCTTTCCTTATTATATATTTTTTATCTTAGTATATATAACTTCTTGAAGAGCAATTTTATCACTAACAAGCTGTGTTTTAAGCATTTTTTTCTCCTCTTCTAACTTCTGCATAAAACCATCAATTTTTGCCTGATTTTCCGCCTTATATCGCGCGATTTTAGAATCATAAACATTTTTTGCTTCACTCAATGCCTCTTCTGTCATTTGTTTTGCATCAAGCTTAGCTTGTTTTATAATCTGCTCAATTTCTTCTTGAATATATATAATTTCTTTTTCACTATCTGTAATTTCTTGTGCATCTTGATTAATAACTCCATCACGCCTTTCCATAAAATGCATTAAGGGTTTAAATAACCAAATATTTAAAAGATATAAAGTCGCCATAAAAACGACAAATACCAAAAACATGAGACGAAGATTTATCTCAGTAGACATCACGACTCCTTATTCTTCAATGATCGAACGAGATTCTAACAAAAAAAGCTTAAATTAATATTTTATTTCAGCAACTTTTGCACCAAAAGTAGCACTTCTTCTTGATTTTTAAATTCGATAATAATCTTATCTTGCGAAACCTTTGTTCTTAAATCCATTTTTTCTATCTCTCTTTGCAAATCTCGCAAATCTAATAACCCATTCCTCTTAGGATTTTTAATATCCACACTCCTTTCTCTTCCTTTATTTTTGAAATTCTGCACCATTTCTTCAGTATCTCTCACACTAAGCTTTTGCCCCAAAATAGAACTAAGAAGAATTTTTTGATCACTCTCCTCTAATCCCACCAATACTTTTGCATGCCCTTGTGTCACTCTCCCATCAACCAATGCAATCTGTATCTCAGGAATTAAACTTAATAAACGCAAGGTATTTGTAATCTGTGCTCGAGATTTTTTAATTTTTTGTGCAAGTTCTTCATGTGTAATTTTATAATCTTCCAAGAGCTCTTGATAAGATTTTGCTAAATCAATAGGATTAAGGTTCTCTCTTTGTATATTTTCAATCAAAGCCAATTCTCTTAATTTAGCTAAATCGATATCTGCAATAATTGCTCTGATACTATCCTTGCCTGCAAGTTTGCTAGCACGCAATCTACGCTCACCAGCAATAAGTGCATACCCGTCATCTTCATCTTGATATACAATAATAGGTTGCAATAATCCATGTTCTTCTATAGATTCTGCAAGCTCTTTTATGCTTTCCTCTTGAAAAATTTTTCTTGGTTGATAGGGATTTGGCTTAATAAGATTAATATCAAGCTCCACCAATTTTTCTCTGTGATCACTTAAATTATTTCTATATGCCTGCTCTACATCGCCAAATATTGCGTCCAACCCCCTACCCAATGCTTGTTTTTTTGCCATGTTTATCTACTCCGCAAAATTGATTGTGCTAAATTTTGATATGCAACACTTCCGTTTGATTTAATATCATAAAGCAAAATAGGCTTACCAAAACTTGGAGACTCTGCAAGCTTTACACTTCTTGGAATGATTACATACGCCTGATTTTTATCACCATAGTTTTTAAATAATTTTGTCCCAAAATGCATAGAAAGATCTGTCAAAACTTGCTTAGAAAGATTATTTTGCGCAGAATACATTGTTGGTAAAAATCCCTTAATCTCTAAATTTGGATTAATATTTTCTCGCAATAATTTAATCGTATTTAAAAGTTGTGCCAACCCTTCCAATGCAAAAAACTCACATTGTATAGGAATAATCACAGAATGCGATGCACTTAAAACATTAATCGTCAAAGGTCCTAACGCAGGAGGAGAATCAATTATAATATAATCATAAAATTCCTCAACTTCTTGAAGACTTTTTCTAAGCAATAGTTCCCTTCCACTAGTTTTTTTATAAAACTCTTTTTCCAATCCTACTAATCCAATATTAGAAGGAGCTAAATGCATATGCGACATTTCTGTCTCTCGAATAATTTCAGAGAGCCTTTTACTTCCCATTAAAACATGATAAATATCAAAATCAATATCCTTACGACCAAAACCAAGACTAGTTGTCGCATTTGATTGAGGATCAAAATCAATAAGAAGCACATTTTTTTCTGCTAATGCTAATGAAGCAGCCAAATTAACAGCGGTAGTTGTTTTTCCCACTCCGCCTTTTTGATTAGCAATAGCAATAATCTCGCCCATTTCATTCTCCCATTTTTATCTTAAACTATAGATAATTTTGCCACATAAATCTATAGAACCATCATCAAGTAAAAAAGCTTTTTTCAAAGAAATAACTTTATCTTGATCATGAAAAGAAAAGTTCAAATTCTTATAAAATTCTATCTTATATTTGCTGAAAATTTGCTTCCATTCCTGCGTGTTTTTTAATTTTTCAAAAAAAAGTGACAAAAACTCTTTTCGCTCTAACTCCTCTCCCAAACACCCAAAACTTTGAGATAAAAAATTCAAACCAATACCACATACTACTTTATCTTGCTTTACATTCACAAGAACACCACCAATTTTTGCATCTTTTAGATAGATATCATTAGGCCATTTCAACCAAACATCAAATCCTGCTTCATACAAAACTTCTTTAAAAATAAAGCCAAAAAAAATAGATGCACTCTGTATTTTTAAATCACAAGGTAGTTGTTTTTTCTCTACACAAAAGGAAAAATATAATCCTGATTCTACTGTATCCCACTGATTTCCTCGACTTCCAATCCCCTTAGTCTGTCTTAATGCTACAACACAAAGATTATTCTTCAATACATTCAATAAAAAACTTTGTGTAGATTCTAAGCAATCATAAAAAATAATCTCCATATCACTACTACTTTTACTTTAATTGCATCCCTATTTGCAAGCGTTTTCCATTAATATATTGTGGTGCACTAACTTTTTGTTTATTAGGTGCTTGCAATCCACCAATTTTTACAGAACCTTTTTTGCATCCCACTATAATACAATCTGGCAAAATCTCCAAAATTTCCCCTTCTTGATACACTCCATCACTACTTTGCAAACTCACATCAAAAATTTTCAGCCCACTTGACAAAAAAATTGCAGGCCATCCTTGAAATGCTCTAAATTTACGACAAATCTCCCAAGCATCACTAAAATCAATACTACCTGCTTCTTTTTTAATTTTTTTGCAATAGCTTGTGTGGATTTCATCTTGCTTTAATGGCATAATTTCATCTAATCTCTCAAGCACCCCATTAATAAGTTTTGCCCCCATAGATGCAAGCTTTATACTTAAAGCTTCAATACCAACACAAAAATCATTCTTACACAAACTAAATCCCAAAACATCTCCACTATCCAAACCCTCTTCCATTAACATTGCACTCACACCAAAAAACTTATCATCATGCAAAATCATTTCTTGAATCGGACTAGCACCGCGGTATTTAGGCAATAATGAAGCATGAATATTAATACAGCGATATTTTAAAACACTAGGGGGTAGAATTTTCCCATAAGCTACAACAATAATTACATCTGGATTTAACATCTTAATATTTTGTAAAACTTCATTGTCAAATTCCACTGGTTGATACACAGGAATATCCAACCCTACTTCATAGCAAAAAGCCTTAGTTTCTGGCATTTTAAGCTCTTGTTTTCTACCAAAAGGCCTATCAGGTTGGCAAAAAAGCCCTATAATTTCATGCTGGTAATAAAGAGATTCTAAAATAATTCTTGCAAAATTAGGTGTCCCCATAAAAAGTATTCTCATTATCTTAATGCCTCAAAAATTAAATGCTTTAATGCTTTTAAGTTTAATGTTGTTGCTGATGAAATTGGAAGAATAAAATATGGATTTTTCTCATCCTTTTCCTCTTTGATATATACCCCAAAATCCTGTGATAATCCCATTTTTTGCTCTTTTTGATAACCATATCCTAACGTTTTAAAAAATTCTTTTATCACATCATCGTTTACAATACCATCTACTTTACTAAGTACAATCCCATAATTCCGATGATACAAATCACTTGAAAAACGCTCAAGTTCCGCCCTAAGATTTTGAAATTGTGTCAATGCATTACGATAAGAAGTAACATCGATCACAAATAATAAAAATTTTGTTCGCTCAATATGTCGCAAAAACTCAATTCCTAGTCCTTTCCCTTCACTAGCCCCATCAATAATACCTGGGATATCTGCAATCACAAATGAGTATATACCATCCATATCTACCACACCAAGATTAGGAATTAATGTTGTAAATTCATAGTTAGCAATTTCTGGTTTTGCATTAGAAAGTGTGGAAATTAAAGTAGATTTTCCCACATTTGGATAACCTACAAGCCCCACATCTGCAATTAATTTTAATTCCAAACGAATATGTAACTCCTGACCAGGCAAACCTTTTTGAGCATAATCAGGACGCTGATTCACAGAATTTTTAAATCTCGCATTACCAAAACCACCCTTTCCACCACTTAAAATCTTAATTTTTTGTTTTTGTGTCGTAAAATCATACAACACTTCATTGCTCAAAGCATCATATATAACCGTCCCTGCTGGCACTTTGATAACTAGATCCATTCCACGCTTTCCTGAACAATTTTTAGGTTGACCAGGCTGACCATTTTCTGCACGATAATGCTTTTTTCCTCTAAAATTTGACAAAGTGTCACAATTATTATCAATCACAAAATATACATCGCCTCCATCGCCTCCATCGCCTCCATCAGGACCACCATTAATGATAAATTTTTCACGACGAAAAGATACAGCACCTTCTCCTCCCTTTCCACTAAAAATAAAAATTTCCACGCAATCTACAAACATTTATCGGCCTTAATATTAAAATCTCCAATTCTAGTTTTATTCTTTAAAATTTTATCAAAAAAGCAATAAAAATAAAGATGCCTCAATACTAAAAGCATGGTTTTTAGTCTTTGATGACTTTCCCAAAAATCTTTTTCTCTCTTATTTTTAGTTTTTCAACCAATTGATTTATCAATATTTTCTCATAGATTTTTATTTTTTTATTTTCTTTAATGTATTTATAAGAAAAATTTAAGTTTTATTTTTTATAATTTCTCTGAAAGTTTTTGTGAAATACAAAAATTTTTAAATAAAAAATAAACAAAAATAATTTTTCTTAACGAACTAAATAAAAAGTTTTAAGAACAAACTTCTAATCTGGGACAACTCTTAAATCATTTTTTAGGGGCTCTTGCCTCTAAGACTTTTAACAACTCCACATTTTTATGCTAAAAAACTAAACTGATCAACAAAATGGGAAAAATTTTTTAAAAAATACACTGTACCAAATTTTCTAAAAAATTCTAATACTTTTTCACTTTCTCCTATCGGACTTTTACCTCCAATATAAACTTCTAGCTCCACTCCACAATCTTGCAAAATTTTTAAATCAGTCTCACGCCAATCTGGAGATTCTAGAGCTTTTTCTTGTATTAAAAACTCTGCAAACCTTATATGATTTTTATAATTTTTTTTTACTTCATGTAAGTAGATTTTAGAATCAAAAAATGGTGCTATCAAAACCAATTTTTGTACTCGATAACCATGTAAAACCCTTTGATATGCATAACAAAATGCTTCATAGGCACCATAACCAAACCCCGCAATATCATATGCTCCAAGATTTAAGAAATCAAAAACTCTCTCTTCACCCTGCAAACAAAAATCACTAAAATACACTTCAGCTCCGCACTATTTCTTGCAATGTTTCAAAATCCAACTCTTCTTTTTCCAAAAGTCTTTGATTGATTTTTGCTATTACATCTTTATAAGGTTTTAATTCTTCCAAAAATTCTCTCTCACACTGCACTAATTCCAAATCCATATGATATTTTTCTGCTTCTTTAATAATAGATTTTGCATGCCCTAAGTCTATATCTCCAAGTGTATAGCGCTCATTCTTTAAAAGCATTAGCCCAAGCATACCACTCAAATAAAATTTAATTTTTTTCTTCAAATAACTTTGAGATAAGATCGAACTATCATTTAAAATCAAAAAGTCTCCTATCAATGTCACTTTTTCATACTCCAATTCAAGCAAATAGGCACCCAAAGCTTTTGAACTCTGATAAATCCCCATAAGTTCTCTTTGTTCCAAATCTGTATAAGAATACATTTTTTTTCCTGAAAAAACTTTATCCTTAATCGCCAAAACATCCTCTTGTTGGATTTTATCTCTCCTCTGTTTTAAAGCATGTATCGCAGCTTCATTAACAAGAGATGCCAAAGTAGCTCCACTAAATCCCACACAAATTCTAGCAATCCCATCAACATCAAGTTCATGATTTTTATCTCGCAAGTGCACAAACAAAATTTTTTTTCGATCCTCAAGGTTAGGTAATTCCAAAAATACTTTTTTATCAAAACGCCCACTTCTTAAAAGTGCTTCATCTAAAACCTCTACTCTATTTGTAGCACCAATCACCACAATGCCACTATTTTTATCAAAGCCATCCATTTGTACCAAAAGCTCATTTAGTGTAGATTCTCGCTCATCACTTCGATTAGCCCCACCTCTAGCCTTTCCTAAAGCATCAATCTCATCAATAAAAATAATTGCAGGAGCATTTTTTTTTGCAGCAGAAAAAAGCTCCCTCACTCTTTTTGCTCCCATTCCTGTATAAATTTGCACAAAAGAAGTGCCGCTCTGGTAAAAAAATGGAACTCCCGCTTCTGTTGCCACAGCCTTTGCAATCAAGGTTTTTCCTACCCCCGGTGGTCCTACCAATAAAACACCTCTAGGAATCACTATTCCCATATCTTGATATTTTTTTGTATTTTTTAAAAAATCAATTACATCAAAAAACTCTTCTTTTACCGCACTCACACCAGCTACATCTTCAAATCTCACATCAGATTCTATAGGTCTGATTTTATTATAATCCTCTTCTTTATTTTTTAATTGTACGAAATCTTTTTTTTCTCTCCTTCTTTTTTTCCACAAAACTCCACCTAAAACCACTACAAAAACAAGAAAAATTACATACACTCCTTGATAATCCCCTCTACTTGAGATTCTTAAATTTTTTAATGTTTCTGTATCTAAAACTTCTTTATATACATGGTACATTTTTTTATTTACCTGAAAATAGAGATATTTAGAATCCATTTGCGCATCAAGCACTAAATCCATTTGTACCAATTGTTGAAATTTTTTTGCACTCACCAAAATACTACGATCGCGTAAAAACAATATCGCAAACAACAAAATCACAATACCGATGCCAACAATTCCGATATATAAACTCTTAGATTTCTGCACTATTTCCCTTTATTCCTATCTCATATGTGGTTAAATTTATCCAATTATTCTTTAAGTATTGCTGACTTTTTATTTTAATTCTATTAAAAAATTGATCCAAACCATTATAGATTCCGCCCTCTCCACTTTCTACCAAAACTTGCAATTCTTTTCCAATCATTTTTTTTCTAAATTCCAAATTTTTTTGCATAATCAAATCATTAATCTGATGCAAGCGTGCCTTGGCCACATCTCCGTGAATTGTATTTTTCATTTTTGCAGATGGAGTATTATCACGCACAGAATAAATAAAAGGATGAATATGTGTCAAAGGCAAGGCTTGTAAATTTAAAAATGCTTCATTCCATACATCATCTGTCTCTCCAGGATGCCCCACAATAAAATCTGTCCCAATAGCAAAACCCTTATTTGCAATTTTTTCCAAAAGTTCTCTATCGGTTTTTACACGATTGTGACGATTCATAATTTTAAGCATTTGATCTGAGGAATGCTGTAATGCAATATGTAAATGACGCTCCAAAAATTCAGATTCCAAAAGTTCTAAAAACTCTTCATCAATTTGGCTTGGCTCTAAACTTCCTACACGAATACGCTTAATACCATTAATTTTAGCAATCTCTTTAATTAGCTTTGCAATACTACTTCCCAAATCCTTGCCATAACTCCCAACATTTGTACCTGTTAAAACAATCTCACTTACCCCATTTTGTGCCAAAACTTCTACTTGTTGTAAAACTTTATCTTGCATATAACTGCGTGCCACTCCTCTTACCGCAGGGATAATACAATAACTACACGCAAAATCACAACCCTCTTGCACCTTAATAAAAGCACGCACCTTGCCAACAAACTCACTCACCAAAGTTTTATCAATATGATTTGCATTGCTAGATTCTTCATAAAAAAATCGTTGAGATTCCTGTAAAAATTTGTCGATATTTTCTTTATATGTATGTCCAAAACTTCCAAAAATTAGATTTTTATCAAAAAGTTGTTTTCCTTGTGTCTTTACACCGCACCCTGTAAAATAAATTTTTTTTCCACTACGATAAATCTTGTTTACATAACTTCTCACGCCAGCATCAGCACCATTTGTAACTGTGCAAGAATTCACAACTACAATATCTGCTTCATCCTCATTTTCTGTTACCACAAAATTTTTAATATTCTCACGCATCACCTGTGTATCAAAAAGATTTGTCCTACATCCAAAAGTTTTAAAATATACTTTCATTAATTCACCTCTATTGGATATTTATCCGCTTTTTTATTACCAAAACCATCTGTACCATCTTTTACCAATTTTGTTGTTGTATAAGCGATAGAAATATCAGGCTCTTTTAAAAGTCTCTCCACAATCTCCATAGAAATCGTGCTTCTAAGTCCTAAAGTAGCATAAGCGTTAGTTTGATACCAAACAGAAATTTTTACACCATTATTTTCTAAAAGACTAAAAGTTTTAGGTTCAACATTTGCGTTTCTCAAAGAATAACGATTGCGCATTTTATTAAGCTGCTTTCTTGTAATTTCTGCATATCCTTTGGAATATTTTGTAGCCACCTCGTTTGCAATTTCACAAGCCCTAGCAATATTGCTATCAAAAGTAATAGTAAAGTCTACACCATCCCAAACCGTTTTCATCCCACCATGCGTATAATTTGAAAACATTGTCGTAAAAATATAGTTATTAGGAACAAAAATAATCCTTCCTGCGCGCCTTGTATCAAGAAAGGTGGTTAGTGTGACATCTTCATAAAGTGTAATCCTAAGGATTGAAATATCCAAAACATCGCCAACATATGTACTTCCATCTTTAGTTACACGAATTCTATCACCTACATGCACACTTCCACCAATTGTGATAACAAACCATCCTAAAATACTCATAAACAAGTCTTTCATAGCGATTGCAAGACCCGCAGAGGCAAATCCTAGCACCGCTACTAAATAGGTAACGTTTTCTAAATATGCAAAAAGTAAAATTAAGATAATTACCGTGATATTAAAAAAATTAATAATTTTTGATGCTACATAAGCACGCTCATTATCCTGGATATATTTACGCGTAAAAACCTTGAAGGTAATCGCTATTCCTATACTGACTAAAATCGCAACAATAATATAAATTACCTTAAAAATTTGTCCTTTGATTTGTAAGGAAATTTTATAAGAGATTTCATCACTCTCTTTTGTATACACATCAATTGTTGTTTCTAAAATATCTTCAGCAGATTGCAATTCTAAGATTTTTGTCTGCAATTGATAATATTGATTTTTATTTGCCTTAGAATCCAAGTGATATACCTCTTGCAATAAATCAAATTTTTTCTTCAAAATCTCCAATGCTCCTTGCAAACTATGCAAACGCCTTGTAAGATTTTTTTCTTGATTTTCTAAATTCTTTACAAACCCAAACCCTCCTATAATTGCAATTGGATTTGTAATATCGGGTATTTCTGGAATCTCTGGCTTTTTCAAAAGATCTTTAAAGGGATTATCTTTAAAGGCACTAAGCAAAGCTAATTGTTGTTGCAAAGTTTCAATTTGTGTTTCAATCTGTTGGATTCTAAAACCATTATCACGAGAATTTGGCAAATTTCTGTATTTTTTTAATTCCTTTTCAAGATCGTTGATTTGTGCACCCACCTTATTATAGTTTTCAAAATTTGCATATTTTTTAATCCAAATATTATTATTAAACTGAATATCTTTGTCAAAATTCTCAATCTGCCTTGTTAGTTCTTCTAATCGTTCTTGCTTTTGCTTAGTATCCTGTGCAAACAAAAAACTCCCCAATACCATTATTGTAAATACTATTTTTTTCAAGAAAACTCTCCCAAAACTTCCATGATTCTATCTTTTGCAATATCATTACAAATCCGCACATTGCCAATTCCATCAGGCAATACAAAATGTAATTTTTGATTTTGTGTTTTTTTATCAAGAAAAAACTTTTGATAAAAAAGCTCTGTGTTTTTAATTTCATAATGCAAGGCCAAACCATAAGTTTGCAATAATTGAAAAATACGATCTTTTTCTTGCAATGTAAGCAACCCTTCTTTATATGCCAAAACATTTGCCATCAAAATACCCATAGCCACTGCTTCACCATGTAAATATTTTTTATATTCTGTCTCTAACTCAATCACATGACCAAAAGTATGTCCATAATTTAACCCTGCTCTCACACCTCTTTCTTTTTCATCCTTAGCAACAACTTTAGCTTTTAAGGCTACACTTTTTTGTACAGCTTTTTGCAAATCTTGTGGATTTTTCAAATCACACTTTTCTAAAAATGCAAAAAATTCAAAATCAAAACATACTGCAATTTTAATAATCTCTGCAATTCCTGATATAAATTCTCTTGTAGGCAAAGTTTGTAAAAAATCTGTATCAATATACACTGCACTTGGCTGATGAAAAAGCCCTACAAGATTCTTACCATATGTAGTATTTATCCCTGTTTTACCCCCTACAGAAGCATCAACTTGCGCTAAAAGCGTTGTAGGAATATTAATAAATGCAATGCCTCTTTGATAAATTCCACTTGCAAATCCAACAATATCACTAATCACCCCACCCCCTAGTGCAATCATTACAGATTTACGATCTAATTGTTTTTGTAAGGCAAAATCTATGATTTTTTGCAAAGTAACAAAATTTTTATTCTCTTCCCCATCATCTAAAAGCAATATACTAAGATCTTGATGTGTAATTTTTGACATAACCCTATCAAGATGCAATCCCCCTACCACATGATTTGTCACCAACAAAACTTTACTATATTCACCAAGTTCTAGTTTTTCTAATATACCAAAATTGATTACATATCTTTCTGTCTGTGTGCTTATTTCAATTTTAGTGCTCATCTAGTTTCTCCAACACAGGGATGAAAATTTGCGGATGTTCTTCTGACATAAAAGAAATTTTTTCTATCCTTGTGGAAAGAAAATTAATAAAATTCATACCCCCTGCAATACAACGCTCAAAAGGTAAAAAATGCAAAACTGGTTCTTTATGCTCCCTAAGATACACAATAGGATTTTTTGTATTCGTCTTATTAACCAAAACTTTTTTATCGTAAATTCTTGAGAGATTTTGATACTCTCTTACCATTTCATCTTGATGGTTTTTATCAGGCTCAAAATCATAAATTGTAATATCAAGATTCATTTGCATGGAAATATCAAAAATCACAGAAGAAAGATTTTCTCCTTGATTCATATCTTCATTAAGCACCACAAGACTGGTTTTAGCATGTGCAATATCTTTATAGCTTGTTTTAAATACAGGCACTCCACTTGCAAATAATACTCTCCTCACCTTCTTTTGTCTAAAAAGTTTAGGGTTAATAACTAATAAGCCAATTTTTAGCTTTTGGTGCTTTTTAAAAGCTTCACAAAAATCTTCCCCTTGATAATTAAAAATTACACTCACATCTTTTGTATCCACTGCCTTTATCTCTCGTATAATATCCATATCACTTGGGTGTAACACATAAATATATAATCGCGTATTTCGCAATTGATTGTGCAAATAAATAGCTTGAGAAATATCATGCATCAATTCATTAAAATCCTGTTTAATCATATCGATATAAAGATAAATATCCTTTCCAAATGGAGCTGGAAACTGCCCCATATCACTTTTTACTTGACGATATACCGTAGTAAGCACCTTTGGATCCCCAACTACAAGCAAAGTATCTGTGGGTTGGATTGTCAAAGAATAATTGCTCAAAATAAATTCATTATGACGATAAATCCCTGCGATACGATAATCTTTTTGATGAATTGAACCGATGTGTCGATAAGCATAAGCACTGCCAAATGGCACATTAATCTCCATTACTTCACCCACACCAAGTCCAAATCCCTGAGGTATCAAGGGAACATTGGGCAATTTTGCAATCATTGCACCAGAAATCAAAACAGATTCATCGATCAATAAAGTTTTTTCATGATCATAATCCCTAGCTTCTTCTTTATGTCGCACATCTACAATAATTCTCATATCCTTATATGCATTTCGCACAATATCATAAACCACCTTACGCTCTTTAAGATCCTGCATTAAAATAAAACAATCGCTCACCTCAGGATCCAAAACACCCAAAAGCCTAAAAGATGAAGTTGCATCAAAAATATGAAAACTAAAACTACTGGGGATTTCTTCTGGAATCATTGTTTCATCATTGCTAACAATAATATAAGTATTATTACTAAAATATTTTTCCAACACAACTTGTAAAAAATTTTTTGCTACAATTCCATCTAAAATTAAGACAACTTTTTTCACCAAAAACCCCTTAGTAAAATTAATAGAATATATTATACCAAAGTCAAGGTTTTTAATATGGATTTTAAAATTGATAAAATAGATAATTCTGCACGCGCTACCACAATACAAACTGCACATTCCACGATACTCACTCCAATTTTTATGCCCGTAGGTACGCAAGCATGTGTAAAAGGGTTAGATTTTATAGATCTCACCACACATCTCCAAACCAAAATTATTTTAGCAAATACCTATCATCTTTACCTTCGACCAGGGGATAAAATTATTAGGGATTTAGGAGGGCTGCACCATTTTAATAAATACCCAAACAGCTTCCTTACAGATAGTGGCGGATTCCAAGCCTTCAGTCTTGGGGATACAAAAAAACAAGATGATGGCATACTTTTTAAATCCCATATTGATGGTAGCAGGCATTTTTTCACACCCAAAAAAGTCTTAGATATTCAATATAACCTTAATAGCGATATTATGATGGTGCTTGATGATCTCATTGGTCTTCCTGCACCAAAAGATAGAATCCTCCAATCTATCAAAACCACAACCAGATGGGCAAAACAAAGCTTAGAATATCATCAAACTATTAAAAAAAATACAGATAGACAAAACAATCTTTTTGCAATTATTCAAGGAGGTAGCGACAAAGAAATGCGCGAACAAAGCGCTAAAGAACTTTGTGCCATGGAAGGGTTTGATGGTTATGCAATCGGGGGGCTTGCAGTAGGTGAAAGTGCTGAAGAAATGTATGCAAGTATTGAATATGTCAACGCATACACACCAATCCATAAACCACGCTATCTTATGGGTGTAGGCACACCAGAAAATTTAATTGAAGCTATTGATCGCGGGGTAGATATGTTTGATTGTGTAATGCCTAGCCGCAATGCAAGAAATGGTAGTCTATTTACAAGTTTTGGAAGATTAAATATCAAATCTTCACAATACAAAACACAAGATATTGCTTTAGATCCTGCATGCACATGCTACACATGCCAAAATTTTTCTCGTGCTTATTTACACCATCTTTATCGTGCTAATGAAATCACTTATTTTCGTTTAGCAACCTTACACAATCTCCATTATTACCTTACCTTAATGAAAGAAGCAAGAGAGGCGATTTTGCAAGAAAAATACCAAAACTTCAAAAAAACATTTTATGCCAAAAGAGAGTCTTCTTTTTAAGACAATCTTTTTTTTTATTTTTATAATTACTCATAGTTTTATTCAAATTACAAATCACATCTTCTACTTATTGTTTATTTTTTCCAAGATATTGGAACACAAAAATAATAAATCCTTGCTTATTTTTACTAAGTTTCAGCTTTTAAAAAACCTCAAGAAGCATTACTTCGCCCCTCTTAATTTAATTTTTAACTATAATCACAAAAAAATATTTATCTATTCCTCAAATCAAAAAGATTTAAAAATTAATATTAAAAATTATTCTTAAAATGTTATAATCATTAGAATTATTCTTAAAATTACTAATTAGGATTCTTCAATATGGAATTTTTGAGACTTTATCTAGACTATATTATTTTTTCTATACTTGGTTTTATGGGTTTTATTGTTATTTGGTTTAGCGTTGAGCGTTTTTTATTTTTCAAAAAAATTGATCTTAAAGCTTTTAAATCCCTAGATTCCCTTGAAGAATCCCTCACAAAACATATGACTGCAATTTATATTATTTATTCTAATGCCCCTTATATCGGATTACTTGGTACTGTTGGTGGAATTATTGTAACTTTTTATGGTATGAGTTTAGGAAGTGATATTGATGCTAAAAAAATTATGGCTGATCTCTCTTTGGCACTGGAAGCGACAGGAGCGGGGCTTTTGGTTGCTATACCTGCATTAATGCTTTATAATATTCTATTAAGAAAAATTGATCTTATTATCAATAAATACAAGGCAATACATCATGAAAATTAAAAGAGGTGAAGGGCTAAATATCGTTCCATTTATCGATATTATGCTTGTTTTGCTAGCAATTGTGCTTAGCATTTCTACTTTTATTGCGCAAGGAAAAATTAAAGTGGAAGTTCCACAAGCAGATTCTGCACAACAATCTCAAGAAGAAAAACACGTAGTAATCACAGTAGATTCAAATAATTTTATTTATCTCGATGATAAACCTATAGAATTCCATCAACTCAAAGATTCTATAGCAACAGTAGATGCCAAAACTTTAATTGAACTTAAAAGTGATAAGGAATCTAAATTTGAAATTTTTGTCAAAATTCTAGATATCTTGAAGGAAAAAAATCATGAAAATTTTGCAATTTCTACAAGAAAAGATTAAACAACCAAATATCATAGGATTTATTTGCGCAGGGGCAATTTATCTTACTATTTTTCTTGTATTTTTTGATTTTAATGCTTCAAAAGTTATCAGTGTTCAAGAAAATGGCAATCATACAATCACCATGAAAGTTGCGAGCGTTAATAGCGGAGGCAATCAAACAAATTTTTCAAAAGCACCCCCTAAACAAGAAAAACCTAAACCTAAGAAAAAAAAGCATAAGAAAAAGCCTCAAAAAAAACCAAAAAAACAAGAAGTAGTGCCAAAAGAAACACCAAAAGAGGAAATCTCTAAGACAAATCCTCAAGAAAGTGATGAGAAACAAAAAGCATCTAATGTCACCCAAGAAGGGGCAAATGCTGAAACTCTAGCCTACAATCAAGGTATTAGTGATGAATTTTTATCTAAAATCAGAATAGCAATCTCAAATAACAATCCTTATCCAAGAATTGCAAGAATCAGGGGTTTAGAAGGTGAGGTTACTGTGGAATTTATCCTTAATATCGATGGAAGTTTAGAAGGTCTGAAAATCTTACAAAGCACTGCGGGAGAAATTTTAAACAAAACCGCGCTTAAGGCTGTTGACACTGCATCAAGATATTTTCCAATACCTAAACAAAAAGTGCGCATAAAAGTGCCTATTATTTATAGTCTTGCAAGAGGTTAATTTACCCCAGTCTTCATTATTAAACATATTCCTTGTTTTAATAATATTTTCTTGGTAAATTTTGTTTTATTTTTTTAGTCCCTATACAATATTATTTTAAAAGGTGAAAAAATATTCTTTCATCACTTTAGAAAACTTCTACTTTTAGAATTGCTATCCAAACCATATTTGCAACATTAAGCTATTATTTAAAATAATAAAATCAACACAAGAAACTAATCAAAGCTTAGTAGTATAAATATTATTAATGATAAAGAAATTTCACTTTCTATAACCACATCATGAAAATATAGATCACTACAAAAGCAAGTCTTAAAAATTTTACTTCCGTAATCAGTAAAGAATCATACTTCTCTATGCAAGCAAATTATCCTTAACATAGCTTCTATAAAAACTTAACTACCTTAATAAATTTTATTTTTCTAGGTAGTGTTATAATAATCAAACCTAGTGAATATATTTTAAAATACTATAAACACAAAAATACTTCCCTTATAAGAATAAAGATTATACTAAATCAGTTAATGGTAAACATGTAAAAACTACTTGATTAACATATCTTTAAACTACAATTTTTTTCTATCTCAACAAGGAAGATAGCATAAACAAGAACTTTTTTTGTTATAATGGAAAAAATATTATTTTCATTAGGTAGTTTTATGGATTTATCAACTCTTTTAGGAATGC
The DNA here is from genome assembly GCF_021300615.1 of Helicobacter anatolicus. NCBI lineage: Bacteria > Pseudomonadati > Campylobacterota > Epsilonproteobacteria > Campylobacterales > Helicobacteraceae > Helicobacter > Helicobacter anatolicus. The sequence goes on along the minus strand of NZ_JAJTMY010000001.1, from coordinate 150,778 downwards.
TTTTGGCAATAACTTCTATTGCTGTCGGGGATATTTTAGAAGGAGGAAACCCACTTCATCTTATCCATATCAGCTCCGTTATTATTATTATCCCTACCGCTCTTTTCTCTGCAATGACAGGCACACATGCCCAATATATCAAAGCAGGATTCAAGGAAATAAAACTCATATTTGCAGGTTCAAAAGTCAATCTCAATGAAACCATTAAAACACTCATTGAATTTGCGAATTTAGCAAGAAAAGATGGAATTTTATCACTAGAAGCTAAAGTTGCACAAGTAGAAGATGATTTTATGCGTGAAGCACTTTCTATGATTATTGATGGCAAAGAAAGTAAAGCCGTAAAAGAAGATATGGAAATCCAAATTGAACAACTTGAAGAATATTATCATGGTGCCGCACACTATTGGCTAGTTGCAGGAGAATCTGCTCCAACTTTTGGACTTGTAGGTGCGGTTATGGGTCTTATGCTTGCCCTCCAAAAACTTGACAATCCCGCAGAAATGGCTGCAGGTATTGCAGGAGCATTTACTGCAACTGTTACGGGGATTATGTGTGCTTATGCAATTTTTGGTCCTTGGGGCAACAAACTTAAAGCCAACTCACATGATATTATTAAAGAAAAAACCGTTATACTAGAAGGTGTTATTGGTATTGCAAATGGCGATAATCCTAGAAATCTTGAAGCAAAACTACTAGGCTATATCACACCTGGAAATCCTAAAATTTCACAATTTGAGTAAGTAATGGCAAAGAAAAAGAAATGTCCTGAATGTCCTGCTGGAGAAAAATGGGCGGTCCCTTATGCAGACTTCCTTTCTTTATTGCTTGCGCTTTTTATTGCGCTCTATGCAATTTCTGCACAAAATAAAGCAAAAGTAGAAGCCTTAAAACTTGAATTTATCAAGATTTTTGATGCGCCACCCAAACCTGATACATTACAGCCTGTAACCCCTATCCCTCCTGATCCTGGCGATACTACAGAACTTCAAGATGGGGAAAAAACACAACAAGCTCAAGATTCTACAGCAATTAAGACAGTAGAAAATATTGTTCAATTGGAACAACTTGTACAAGAAGGTGGCGTGTTAGAGCAAATTGAACAAGGTATTACTCTACAATTACCATCTAGTTTATTTTTTGAATCTGGAAGTGCAAAGCTTATAAATAATGAAGCGAGAGATTATTTGCATAACATGGCAAATATAATTAGAAAATTTCCACCGCAAGTAAAAATCAACATTAAAGGCTACACAGATAATGCCCCTCTTCCTTATAATTCAAAATATAAAGATCATTATGTGTTAGCAGCAGAAAGAGCATTAAATGTTATGCGTACTTTAATACAAAATGGTGTTGCCCAAGATAGACTTTCGTTTACTTCATACGGTAAAAACGATCCATTATTTCCTAACACAACACTAATTAATCGTGCAAAAAACAATCGTGTAGAAATATTTTTATCAGCCGACCCAAATAGTGTACGCAATGTACAATCTATCCTTGACAGAAAGATACAATAATGCCATATATGCCACTAGAGGACTTTCTCCAAGCTACAAATCTTACAAAACAAGAAATTGAAGAAAAAACCAATCTTGTCAATGAAAACGAAAGCACTTTTATTTTTATAAAAGATGGAATTAATCTTTTTTTGCAAAAAATAGAAAATCAACTCGTAGCAATTCAAATGAATTCCAAAACCCTGGAGCCAATTTTTTTAGAAAAAACGCTACAGATTCTTACTTTTTTATACGAACAACTTATTGCACAATCTCAAACACAAGATTTAGTCTTGCAAGAAGAGAATACTCTTTTAAAAGATACGCTTTTAGAACTCCAAGAAGAAGCACAAAAAAAAGATAAATTGCTTGCTAAAAAAGAGGAAGAGTTGGAACAAAAAGAAGAAGAAATACGCTTTTTAAAACGCAAACACCAATTAATGTGGGGAAAAATAGGAAATATGGGGATGATTAAAGAATGAATGCTATGCCAAAATGCCATGAATGCATTTATAATCAAATCAAAAACACCTTGCAACTTTTTCCACATCAAGAAGAGCAAAAAATCCTACAGCAAACTTCATTGCTTTTGCGTCAATCCCCCTCTTGTCCACCTCCCAAAATAGCATACCCTATTTATAAAAATCTCGCCAAAATCACAAAACAAGAAGATATATATGCACCTATTAAAAAATCTTGTATCAAAAAAGCCTATGAAATTACCCAAGAATTGCGAAAAAAACTACAGCAATACACACAAACTAATCTACTTGAAGAAAGCATAAAAATTGCTGCTCTAGGAAATGTAATTGATTATGGTTCACAAACACAATTTTCATTTGATAATTTTGACTCTAAACTTGATTTTGCAATTTTTGATCTTCCTAATTTTCAAGAAAGGTTGCAAAATACAAGTACTCTACTCTATCTAGCCGACAATGCGGGTGAAAATCTCTTTGATGCAATCTTGATTGAAAATTTAAAAAAACTCTATCCTAGTCTTAATATCTTATATCTCACAAGAGGAAAGCCAATTATCAATGATCTCACATTTAAAGATATTACAGAAAATCCTCTATGCACGCCTATTGCACAATTTTGCACCCCAATAGATAGCACAATGCAAACACCTGGCTTTCTCTATGAAGATGCCCCACAACATATCCAACAACTTTTTAATCAAGCAGATCTAATTTTAGCCAAAGGAATGGGTAATTTTGAATGTTTAGAATCTCATAAAAAAGATAACCTCTTTTTTCTTTTCAAAATTAAATGTCAGGTTGTCTCAGATTTTCTTAAAATCCCGCTTGGGAAAATGATTTTCAAACAAAATAAAGCCTAAAATCTAAAAAATACCGATAAATTTAATTTCAAATTATCTAATTTGCCCATTACCATAGACAATATACTTACTCGTACTCAAAGCCCTAAGCCCCATAGGTCCTCTTGCATGAAGTTTTTGTGTACTGATGCCAATCTCTCCACCAAGCCCAAATTCTTCTCCATCACTAAATCTTGTAGAAGCATTCACATACACTACAGCAGAATCTATAGCTTTTAAAAATTCCTGCGCATTTGCATAATCCTTTGTAATAATAGATTCTGAATGATGAGAGCTATAAGTATTAATATGCAAAATCGCATCCTTTAAATCATCTACAATTTTAATACAGATTTTAAGATCCAAATACTCCTCAAAATAATCCTTCTGCGTAGCCAATGAAATATTTTTACCATAAGTACACACTTGATTATCCCCCACTATCTCTACACCCTCTTTTTGCAATCTCTCTATAATCTGTGGAAGAAAATCTTGTGCGATCTTTCTATGCACTAAAAGCTTTTCTGCAGCATTACACACAGAAACACGACTTGTTTTTGCATTAATAACAATATCTTTTGCCATCTCAAAATCTGCAAATTCATCAACAAAGATATGACAATTTCCTACACCCGTCTCAATCACTGGTACTTTAGAATTTTCCACTACACTTTTTATTAGCCCACTTCCACCGCGTGGAATAAGCACATCAATAAGCCCATACAACCCCATCAAAAACTTCGTACCCTCTCTATCTGTATTTGTAATCAATTGCACACAATTTTTAGGAATTTTTGTTTGTTCTAAGGCTTTTTTAACAATTTCTACAATTGCCTTATTTGTATTTAATGCCTCCTTACCACCTTTTAAAATTACTGCATTTGATGTTTTTAGACACAAAGCTATTGCATCGCAAGTTACATTTGGACGCGCTTCATAAATTATCCCTACCACTCCTAGCGGAACAATTTTTTGACCAATTTGCAAACCATTTGGCATAATATTAAGATTCTCTACATTACCAATAAAATCCTTAAGAGAAATAATTTTTTCAATCCCTTTAATGCTTGCAAAAATCCTCTCTTCTCCAAAACTCAAACGATCCAAAAACGCTTGCGATTTTCCTACTTGTTCTTTTAAATCCCTTTGATTTGCCTTTATAATCTGCACTCTATTTTCACACAGTGCTTGTGCTATTTTTGCTAATGCAAAATTTTTTTCCTCACTTGTGACATTTAAAAGGTTATAAGCCTCTTTTTTTGCTTCTAAAACTTGCTGATAAATTTCTTCCTGATCCTTTTGCATCTCTATCCTCAAAGATTTTCACTTATCTTTTGCTACAAATAATGTCCCTACAGGTGCGCCTTTAAGTATCTCTAAAATTGCTTTTGGATTTTCACTACTTGTAAGAATCATATCACACCCATGATTTACCACCATCTGTGCAGCCTCAATTTTTGTACGCATTCCCCCTGTACCAAAATCACTTCCGCTCCCTTCTGCAGCTTTTTTAATATCCTCTGTAATTTCCTTAACACAATCTAACAACACCGCATCTTTATATATTTTTGGGTTTTTATTATAAAAACCATCAATATCAGAAAGAATAATTAACAAATCTGCCTCAACAATAAGTGCTACCACAGCAGCCAAACTATCATTATCTCCAAATCTTGAAATATTTTTAATTTCATCAATAGAAACACTATCATTTTCATTTACAATGGGAATAATTCTATGTTGCAAAAGTGTTTCGAAAGTATTACGAACATTTTCTTTGCTTCGCGGATTTTCTACCACATCTTTTGTAAGTAGAATCTGCCCTATACCATATCCATACTCACCAAACATTTTAGAATAAATCTGCATCAAAACTACTTGCCCCACCGATGCACAAGCTTGTTTTTCTTGCACGCTTTGGGGTTTTGTATTAAAATGCATTTTTTTTCTACCTACACCAATAGCTCCAGAGGTCACCAAAATTACTTCTTTACCGCTATTAAACACATCGCTTAAAACTTGAGAAATTTTTTCAATTCGCTCAAAATTTAAATTTCCATTTTCATAAATCAAAGAAGTTGTACCGACTTTTAGCACAATTCTTTTTGCATTTTTGATCTTTTCTCTTTCCACTATAATCCCTAAAATTTGACAAAATTATAGCCAAAAAGAAAAATCAACAGCATTTTTTTGACCCATCATTACCATAACGCTTTTCTTGTGCTTCCAAAAAAAATTCTCTTCTTGTTTTAGGCTGACAATTAGGATGATACTTATAATGATATTCTAAATATTTATCATAACTAGGTATTCCCACCAAAAGATGGAAAAACCTTTCTAATTTCTTATAAATCTCTCTAAACTTTTTCATATTTTTCCTCGCACAAAGAAATCTTGCATCGTCCATAAAAACATTCCCTGCTAAGCCATAAAGATCGGAAAACTACTACACAAGTTGCAAGCATAAAAAACCCACACAAAATTGCATTAATCAAATTATTTATCATGCGACTTTTTGCCTTACTTTTTTCTACCCCATCCATAGAATCTAATTTTTTCGCAATATTTTGAGCCACAGCAACATGGCTTACTTTATCGCGTATATTATCACCATTGCTTGGTAATATTTTTTGCATACCCGCACTCATTGTTACTGCAAAAAGAAAAATTGCCGGCAAAGCAACTACGGCAACATACCTCATCTTCCCCATCTTGAAAAGAATCACAAACACAAGCATCAAAGCCATTAATGCTAACATCTGATTACTCACACCAAATAATGGCCACAAAGTAAAGATTCCGCCCTGTGGATCAATTGCTCCTTGATAAAGAAAATATCCCCATGCACAAACACACAAAGTTGTAGCAAATAATCCCGCAAAAAGAGATTTTGTATTACCAAGTGGCTTATAAATATTTCCTAACATATCTTGAATCATAAAGCGACAAGTCCTTGTTCCCGCATCTACCGCAGTCAAAATAAAAAGTGCTTCAAATAAAATAGCAAAATGATACCAAAATGCCATCATTGCTTCGCCACCAATTAATTGATGCATAATTAATGCTAAGCCAATTGCAAAAGTTGGTGCTCCACCTGTTCTTGATAAAATCGTATTCTCGCCAATTTGCTCTGTCAAAAGCATAATATCCTCTGGATTCACCACAAAACCAAAATTTGCAATCGCTGCACTTGCAGAATACGCATCTCCACCAAGCACTGCCATTGGACTATTGATAGCAAAATAAACTCCTGGCTCTAAAATACAAGCAGCAATCAATGCCATAATTGCAACCGCTGATTCCATAAGCATGGATCCATATCCCACCATTCTAGCATGAGTTTCTTTTTCTAACATTTTTGGAGTCGTTCCACTAGAAATTAACGCATGAAATCCACTGATTGCACCACAAGCAATAGTAATAAATAAAAATGGAAAAATACTTCCTGCAAACACAGGCCCAGTTCCATCAATAAATTTTGTCAATGCTGGCATTTTTAAATCTGGCATTACAATACAAATAGATAGTGCCATTCCCACAATTACACCAATTTTTAAAAATGTACTCAAATAATCTCTTGGTGCCAATAAAAGCCATACGGGTAAAATACTAGCAATAAATCCATAAGCAATAATCATAATCGCCAAAGTTGGAGCATCAAAGGTAAAAAATGCTGCTAATACAGGATCTTTAGCAACTACATGCCCATAATACAAAGCAATCATCAATAAAATAAACCCAATAATACTTGCCTCACCCACCATACCAGGACGCAAATAACGCATATAAATCCCCATAAAAATCGCAATAGGAATTGTCATAAAAATACTAAATGTCCCCCAAGGAGATTCTGCTAATGCTTTTACAACTACCATCGCTAAAATCGCAATGATAATAATCATGATGCCAAAAATTGCAAGACTTGCAATAGATCCTGCACCCTTGCCTAATTCATCTTTAATCATCTCTCCCAAAGAACGACCATTTCTTCTAGAAGAAGCAAAAAGCACAACAAAATCATGTACACTACCTGCTAATACACCACCTACCAAAATCCATATCATGGAGGGTAAATACCCCATTTGAGCTGCTAAAATTGGTCCTACCAATGGTCCAGCACCAGCAATTGCGGCAAAATGATGACCAAATAAAATAAATTTATTTGTAGGAACAAAATCCCTACCATCATTGTTATATTGTGCAGGAGTAATTCTTTTTTCATCAAGCTCTAAAACTCTATAGGCAATAAAGTAGCTATAAAATCTATAAGCAATTACATAAATACACACTGCAGCAACTACTAAATAAATTGCAGAAATACTCTCACCTCTATGCAATGCCAAAATAGAAAAGCACCAAGCACCTATCAAGGCAACCACAAACCATAATACTTTTTTTAACACATCTTTCTCCTTAATTTATAGGCCACCAATCTTAAGAAAAAAACAAAATTTTTAAAATATTTTTATCCATTCTGTTACATTAAAAATAAAATATGTTACATAAATACCCACCTTAATCTTAAAAAAATATATTTTTAATAGTTTTGATTGTATTGATTTGAGTTGCATACAACAAGTTTTTAAAATAACTTATAGTTTCAATTATAATAACTATTATTATAATTTAAGCTTTAATATATTAAAATCCGCGAAAAAATTTATATTATTTATTAAGGAATCAATAATGAAAAAAATATTTTTATTATGCTTAGCTTATTGTTCTTCAATCTTTGCAGAAGAACAAAATGTCTCTGAAGTAAAAAAGCTTGATAAAATTATAACTCACGGATTTGAATCTAAACTTGATGAGCTAAATCGCAATGTCTATCTCATCGACAAAGAAATGATTGAAAATAAAGGCTATAAAAACACAGAAGATATTTTTGCTTATACGCCTTTTGTAGGCATAAGCAATACAGGTCTTGGAGGCAATATCGATCTAAGAGGTCAAGGCAATAGTGCTAATGTCAATACTCAAATTCTACTTAATGGTATCTCGCTTAACATGTTAGATTCTTCTCATGGAGTCACTCCTATTAATTCTATCAATCCAAGCGATATTGAGAGTATTGAAATCCTACCAGGTGGCGGTGCAGTAATGTATGGTAATGGAACAAGAGGCGGAGTAGTAAATATCATCACCAAAAAAAGATATAAAAAATTTAGCCCAAATCTAGGCATTAATTATAGCGGTGTTCCACAAAGTCCCGATGCTTTTGGGTCTCAAATCTCTACTGATGCAAGATTTGGAGGAGAAATTGTTTCTAATTTATATTACACACTTAGCGGAAGATATTTTTATAAAAAAGGATATCGACAAGGAGATGAAAGCAATACCTTTAATATCGGTGCTTCTATTACTTATGATATCAACCCTAACCACTCTCTTAGCTTTGAAGCAAGCTATTTTAAAGGCTTTATTAACACTACTCCACCACTTCTAATGAGTATAGGTGGCACTTCTCCCAACCTAAATAACAATCTCCCTTCAAAAGACAAACGCTATAATGCGGGTGAGGGGATTATTCATCTTATACAAGATCGCTTAGATGCAACCCTAAGTTATGATTATCAATATCAAAATCTTAGCATACAAAGCAAATTATTCTATCATTACTATAAAAATTACTATGCTAAAAATATACAAGATATTTGGTTTAATGCCTCAGGAAGAGGTGTGAGCTATATTCAAGATGTCTCGCAAAATGGAAGTTATTTTATCGATCAAAAACTAGGCTTTCAAACCAAAATCAACCACAATCACAAAAACGGTTTATTTATTATTGGGATAGATTCTATCTTCAATCAAGGTAATAGAAAACTCAATCTTAATTATGTTGTTTCACAACCCCCCTACTTAGATCTTGATCATACAATTATCACACAGGTTATCCCTTATAAATTTAGCAATTCTTTATTTGCGATAGAAAAATACAACTTTAGTAAATCTTTTTCATTAACCGCAGGTGCTAGATATGAAATTGCAAAATATGGAGGCAATAGAAAAAGTGATAGAAGTGGATACACAACTGCTCCTAATATGGGCACCATCACAACCAAACCATTTTGCAAACCAGAAGAAGGATGTCCTTGGACTTATAATATCAATGAAATTACAAATAATTTTGCTCTAGAACTTACACCAAAATACTCTTTTGATTTTAAAAATGTCCTAGGAGGAGGGGACTTGTATGCAAAATATGAAAAAGGTTTTCTCTCTCCAAATCCCGATAAACTTACTCAAAGAGACACAAACAATAATTATAGCGCTAGTAATGTAAAATCAGAAACTTACCATACTTTAGAATTAGGAACCAAACTTAATATAACCGAGCATTTATTTTTATCAGGCGCAATCTTTTACACTCTAACACAAAATGAAATTTACACTAATGGAACAGCGCATGCTGTTGGTGGCATAAGTGTAGGAAATTATGATCTCACACAACGCACCGGTATTGAACTTTATAGCGAGCAAAGTTTTTTTAACAATGCCCTATCTTTCAATCAAAGCTTCACTTATATTGATGCTAGAATCCTTAAAGCACCAAAAAATGCAACTTATCAAAAAGGGGATTTAATTCCTTATGTAAGTAATTATAAAGTTACCCTTGGTCTTAGCTATGCAATTTTAGAAAATCTAAAACTTTGGACACAAAATTCTTTTATAGGAACACAAAAGGATTTTGCGCAAAAAAATATTAAAGCCTATTCTTTAACAGATATTGGTATAGATTATAAAATCAAACATTTTTCCATCACGGCTGGAATCCGCAATCTATTTGACACGCTCTATTTTAGCTATTATAATTCAAGTACCACGGATTATACAACAGGATTTAATTATCAATACGCACAAGGGCGCAGTATTTTCCTAGAGGGACGATATGCTTTTTAACTTTAATTAAATAGTTTTTATTGATCTTTTGGGTGGGTGGTAGGCAAAAAAATAATTAAAGGAGTAAAAAATGGATTTTTCAAATATTTTAAAACACATGAATGAACATCACAAAGCCGAAATGATTGGCTTATGTAAAAAATTTGGTAATGCGGAAAATGTCAGTGAAGTAATTATGCAGAGTGTAGATTTTGGCGGTATTGATCTTTTGTATAACAACAAAGAAACCTTACGCATAGAATTTCCACAAAAAGCAGATGCAAATACTATTAAACAAGCAATTATTGAGCTATGCCAAAGTGTCCCAAAAACACTGGAATTTGAAAAAGTGAAAGAAGAAATCAAAGAGTTTCGCAAATCTTTTGGTTCTTGTATCCTTGCTACAGCTAATCAAGAAGGATTTCCGCTTAGCTCATATGCACCTCTTATTCAAACTACGACAAAAAACTATATCTACATCAGCGCGACTGCGGAACATTTTGACAACATCAAAAATAATCCTAAAAAAATAGAAGTAATGTTTTTAGAAGATGAGTGCAAAGCAAAATCAATCATCTTAAGAAAAAGATTGCGTTATCAAGCAGAAGCGATTTTTATCCCTAGAGATTCTCAAGAATTTGAAGATGCTCTAGATACTTTGGAAAAAAATATGCAGGGAGATGGTGGAATTAAAACTATTCGCAATTTTACAGATTTCCATCTTATAGAATTAAAATTTAAAAGCGGTAGGTTTGTTAAGGGATTTGGTCAAGCCTATATGATTTCTGACAGCGGTGAAATAGCACATATTGGAATCACAGGGAACCCACACGAACGTGCACATAAATAAAGCATAATAAAGGAGCAAAATATTTTAAATTTTGCTCCAAATATTTTTATCATTTTTTACTATTTTCTAATAAAACTTTTCAATAAAATCAACTAGATCTAAACTATAAAATCTACATAAAAACATACCCACCCCCTTACCTATAATTATTTTCTAACTTCTATTTAGTATTATTTAAATAAAACCAAATATCTAAGTATTACATTTACTTTTTTGCATTGTACTGCCACAATTCTTTTATATCACCTCTTGCACTCATGCATCATGCAATCAAATCTTATCTATGATTGCATTAAAAGTCTGACTTGGACGCATAATTTTTTCTACTTTTTTATCGTCAAATTTATAATATCCCCCCAAATCAACCCCAACACCTTCTTTATCTAAAAATTCTTTTTTAATTTTTAACTCATTTTCTTGCAATTCTTTTGTGATAGGAATAAACTTTTCTCTTAAAGAAGAATCTTTATTTTGTTCTGCCAAAGCTTCTGCAAAATACATTGCTAAATAATAATGACTTGTCCTATTATCATCTTCTTTAGCCCTGCGAGATGGAGTCTTATTATTATCAAGCCATTTACCAATTGCTCCATCAAGTGCATCTGCTAAAATTTTTGCTTTTGCATTACTATTTTTCTGTGCAAAAAACTCCAAACTTGCTTGCAATGCCAAAAATTCTCCTAAACTATCCCATCGCAAATGATTTTCCAAAAGTACCTGTTCTACTTGCTTTGGAGCCGATCCTCCCGCACCTGTTTCAAACATTGCCCCACCATTTAACATAGGCACTACAGAAAGCATTTTTGCACTTGTACCAAGCTCTAAAATTGGAAACAAATCTGTGAGATAATCTCTTAATACATTACCAGTAATAGAAATTACATCTCTACCTTCTCTAATCATCTCCAAACTCTTCAAACAAGCGAGTTTTGGTTCTAAAATATCTATTTTTTTACCTTTTTCCTCCAATCTTTTTTGTACCAAAGAAATCATAATTTTATTACTTTCTCTTTTTTCATCTAGCCAAAAAATTGCTGGAGTATTACTAATTTCACTTCTCTCAATTCCCAAATCAATCCAAGTTATTATTGCATCATATTTAGCTTGATTTGCACGATAAATATCTCCTTTTTGCACCTGATGTTCTAATAAAATCGCCCCATTAGAATCAAGAATTCTAAAAACACCATCTTTTTTAGCAATAAAAGTCTTATCATGTGATCCATATTCCTGTGCTTTTTTTGCCATCAATCCCACATTTGCCATACTACCAAGCTTACTAGGATTTAACACACCATTTTTACGCATATCCTCTAAAACTGCCTCATAAATTGTGGCATAAGTTTTATCAGGAATTACCGCATTACCATCGCACTCTTTTCCCTCTCTATCCCAAAGCTTTGCCCCATTTTTCAACATTGCAGGCATAGAAGCATCTACAATTACATCACTTGGAACATGCAAATTTGTGATCCCCTTATCAGAATTTACCATAGAAATTTTGGCACTTTTTTCTAAAATTTCTTGATATTTTTTTAAAATTTCATTTTTTTTGTCCGATTTCTCAATTTTGTTCAATAACTCAGAAATTCCATTATTTGGATTAATTTCTAATTTTTCAAATTCTTCTTTGAAAGTTTCAAAAAGCTCTTTAAAATATACCTTCACAGCATGACCAAAAATCACTGGATCGCTCACTTTCATCATTGTAGCCTTAAGGTGTAAAGAAAATAAGATATCTTCATTTTTACACTTTGCAATCTGTTCTTCATAAAATTTCTCAAGTAATTTTACATTCATAAAAGTTGCGTCTAAAATTTCATTTTTATCAAGCTTAATTCCCTCTTTTAGCACTTCCTTATTTCCATTTGCATCAACAAATTCAATCCTTCCTTCCGTATTTTCTTTAATAAGCACCGCTTTTTCATTACTAAAAAAATCCCCTTCTTTCATATATGAAACCATGCTCTTAGAATTTGGATTAAAATTAGCAACTTTATAGGGATTATTTTGTGCATATTTTTTTACCGCCTTAGTAGAGCGTCGATCAGAATTCCCCTGTCTTAGTATGGGATTCACCGCAGAACCTAAGATTTTTTGGTAACTCTCTTTGATATTTTCTTCTTCTTTATTGCTAGGATTATCTGGATAGTCTGGAATCTTATATCCCTTATCTTGCAATTCCTTGATTGCATTTTTAAGTTGGGGAATAGACGCTGAAATATTTGGTGTTTTGATCAAATTTGCCTCTGGGCGTTTAACAAGCTCTCCTAATGCCTCCAACACATTGGGAATTTGCTGTTCTGGAGTAAGAAATTGTGGAAATTGTGCAATAATTCTACCTGCTAATGAAATATCTGCAGTCTCTACTTCAATACCTGCATTACTTAAAAAAGCTTTCACAATAGGTAAAAAAGAATAGGTAGCCAATGCCGGAGATTCATCTGTGAGTGTGTAAGTGATTTTCATTGTGATTCCTTATAGAGTTTTTTTGAGATTATCCTAGAAATGTTAAAAAATATTTAAAGTTTCTATGAAAACCTCTTTAAAAAACTATATCACAATAAATTTACAAAATAAAAATAAAAAGGAAAAATAAAGGAGAATAAACTTCGCAACATCTCAAAATGTTACGAAGCAAAATTTTAAAAAAATTAGTGTAAATCTTTCCAAATTTTTCTCTTCCAAGCATAGGCCAATACAGAAAGCACTACAAAGAAAATCATGATTTTAATTCCCAATGCATTTCTTTCATTTTTACTACTATCGCCAACTTGTTCAATATATTGGATAATCTGCTTTTGTGCTGCTTGAGTAACCCCGACTCTAGGCATAGGAGTTCCTGCAAGCTCTTTTTGAGGATTGTTAATAAAAATATCAAGATAATTTTCGCCTTTGCTTCTAATCATCATAGATAAATCAGGAGCTTTTGTGCCAAGATAATTTTTCAAATTTTCATCTGGAGTTGCAGCCATTACACCATCATATTTCATGCTATGGCATCTTTGGCAAGCATTCATAAATACTTCCTTATCACTCAAATCTTTTGATGCAATAGATTTAAGATAGGCAACAATATCAGCAATTTCACTCTCACTTAAAACTCCTTTAAATGCACTCATAGGATAATCCGCTTTACCTTCATTGGACTTTTCGCATTCTTTTGCATTTGCATCATCTAACCCCTCACAAGAAACCTTAAATTTATGTTCCAAAATTGCTGCTTTTACAGGATCTGCAATAAAATTTGCAAGATATTTTTCATCAAAAATTGCTCCTGCACTAGAAAGATCTAGAGGCACTACGCCAAAACTAGATGCTGCGCTTTCTGCATCCATCGGCGCTTCCATTCCTGCATTTTTAATTCCATGACAACCTGCACAATTATTCATTGTCAACTCTTTACCCTTTTGTGCATCAGCCTTTGACAGATCAATAGCTTTTAAATCTTCAAAATTAAAATCTGCTGGTGCTACTTTAGGATGCATAACAGAATGTGCCAAAGGCTCTACACCCCAATAAATTGTGCCAATTACAATGATTAAAATTGCTAATATCTTAATCTCTCTCATTATAGACCTCCTTTTTTTCTTTCTGCAATCGTAATTAGAGGCAATGCAATAAACATTAAGAATAAGAAACCAATAGAAGCAGCAAAACCTACATATGTATTCATTCCCTCTGGTGGCAATTTACCAAAAATTGTCAATACAATCAAATCAATAATTAATAGCCAGAACCATACAAAAAAGCCCTTTCTTCTATGTGCTGGTGCTACTACATTGCTTCGATCAAGCCAAGGTAAAATGAAAAATACTACTTGTGCAATACCAAATGCAATCAATCCTAAATCTGCACTAAAATAGATTCCTCTTAACACTTCATAACTCCACAAGAAATACCACTCTGGATAAATATGTGTAGGGGTTTTAAGATTATCTGCTGGTTCAAAATTGATCGGATCTATTGCAAATTCAAAGTGATAGCATACTAAATAAAAGAAGAAAATCATAAATACTGATACTACAAAAATATCTTTTGACAAGAAAACTGGCCAAAAAGGAATTACTTTAGATTCTTTTGCCTTCCCTGCAAGATACTTTTCTTGCTCTTTTTCAAAATCCAACTCCTCACCCTCTTGATTATTTACATGAGGAATTCTAAGAGAATAGAAATGGAATGCAATCAAAGCAATAATTACAATCGGCAATAAACATACATGAAGCATAAAAAATCTTGTTAGCGTAGAATCTGCTACAACATAATTTCCTCTAATCCACTCAACAACATCAGCACCAATAAAAGGGATTCCACCAAAAAGATTTGTAATAACTGCCGCAGCCCAATAACTCATTTGCCCCCAAGGAAGCATATACCCACTAAATGCCTCTGCAGAAAACACTACAAATAAAAGCATACCACCAATCCAAATCATCTCGCGGCCTTTTTTGTAAGAGCCATAATAGATTGCTACAAACATATGGATATAAATAATTACAAATACCATACTAGCAGCCACGGCATGTATATGCCTCCAAAGCCACCCATATGCAACCTCTTGCATAATTGTGTAATTTACACTATCAAATGCAAGCTTTGCATCTGGCTTATAATACATCAACAAAAATAGTCCCGATACAAACAAAAGAGTAAAAAGAGTTAATAAAACCACTCCCATCGCCCAAAGAAAATTAATATTTTTTGGAATCCAATATTTTGTCATCATTACTTCAATGAGTTTTTTTACTCCAAGGCGTTGATCTAACCAATCCATTACGCCCTCTGATTTTCTAATATTTGCCATATTCTCTCCTTATGCTTTTGCGATCATTGCTTCATATTCTGGACCAGCTTCGCCCAAAACAAGTGTATTTCCATCAATTTTAAACATTGGAATATCAAATGGTCTAGGTGGCGGAGTTCCAGCAACATTTACACCATCAATATCAAATTTTCCACCATGACAAGGACACAAAAACTCCTCTTTATCCGCTTTATAAATTGGAATACATCCTAAATGTGTACAAATTTGAATACCAAGTGTAAAAACACCATCGCCAATTTTAAAATCTCTTGCCTCATTGAAATCTGCACCCGCTTTTTTTCTAATAATATAAACAGGCTTTCCTCTCCATTCAGTTGTCGTAAAATCACCATCTTTCATTCCGCTAATATCCACAATGGTTTTACCAGCAGAAACGACACTAGGCAGAGGATCCCAAGTCTTTTTCATAGCTATCAAAGAAGCTACCGCACCAGCTGCGGTAAAACCTCCAAGAGTCATTCCTAAAAAGTCCCTTCTTTTAATTTCGGCCATTGCCTTCTCCTTGTTTATGCGTTTTATGATTTTAGAAAAAACAAAATCTCGTCTATTCTACTATATTTAAGTATAAAATTTTCTGAAATATATGCCGTATTTTTTAAAAATTAATCAAGATATGCAACACAAAAAGTTTTCTACTCTATATGTTTTATAAAAAATTTTGTAAAGTCCCGAGCGCTTTTTGGTAGTAAATGTGTCCCATCTGCAGTTAAATATGTATGTTGATCCAATACAAACAAATAAGGAAAGTCAAAGTTTGCTTTTAAAATCTCTCTTTGCTTTTTCATAAAAAAACTATTTTCCAATTTTTCATCAATAGGAGTTTCAAAAAATTCAATCCTGGTGCCTTTTTTTTGAAAAAATTCAAATAATTCCCTAAGCTGTGTTAAAGATTTTTTGTATTTGATATTAAAATCCTTATATTCTTTAATTTTTTCACACAAAGCCAATTCATAGACCTTTTCATTTCTAATATCACTTCTTATAATATGCTCTTTTAAGCGATTTTTAAGTATGGTAAAAAATATATTAATAAGCTGATATCGTTCCTGTAATGCAGGAATATATTTTTTAATTTCAG
Source organism: Helicobacter anatolicus (assembly GCF_021300615.1). Classification (NCBI taxonomy): domain Bacteria; kingdom Pseudomonadati; phylum Campylobacterota; class Epsilonproteobacteria; order Campylobacterales; family Helicobacteraceae; genus Helicobacter; species Helicobacter anatolicus. The sequence continues at coordinate 134,323 of NZ_JAJTMY010000001.1, read as the reverse complement.
ATGATTTTGCTTCCATCTCTTTATTTAATTCCTTAAAAATCAAATTTGTCTCCACATAAATTACATTTGGAATATTTTGAGATTCTTTAATCACACTTAAACCTGTCAAGACACTATCTCCAGCAAGAGAAAGGTTAAAAATCCCTTTTTGCTGCAAGATTTCTCTATCCATCCTAAAAGACATAGAAGTCCCTACAAGCACTTTTTTATATTTTTTATCATAAAAATACTCCTCTATTCTAGCAATATTTTCAGAATCCTGACTTGAATAGGCGCTAATTTTTGGCTGCACAAAATACAAAAATCCATTATAAAATCCAAAAATAATCACAAAAAACAAAAACAAGGATGAAAGTTTTTTAGAATTGAAAATAAACAAATGCATGAGCACTTCCTGAATTTGTAAAAATCAAAAACAATAAAATGGCATAAAACAAAGGAAAATCCAAAAGATTTTTTGAAATTTTAAGACTAAGAAGATAATTAAAATGATAAACCACCACTGGCAAGGAATATAAAAAGATCATTACAATTTGCGTTTTCGCAAACATTCCATTAGAAAAAATTCCTTCTAAAGAAAATAAAATCTTTGCATATGCTACAATCTCCCCCATATCCTTCAAAACAAAAAAGAGCCAAGAAAAACTAACAGCACAAAAAACGAAAAAAATTCTTAAAATGTTTATAAGGAAATTTTCTTTGAATATATATATATATATATATATATATCGGAAAATTCTTTCCACTACAAGCAAGATGCCATGATAAAATCCCCAAAATAAATACACCATAGAAGCTCCATGCCACAACCCTCCCAAAACCATTACCACCATGAGATTAAAATAAGTTCTAAGTTTTCCTTTTTTATTGCCACCTAATGGGATATAGAGGTATTCTTTCAGCCATGTAGAAAGAGAAATATGCCAACGAGTCCAAAATTCTGAAAAACTTTTTGCAATATAGGGAAAATTAAAATTTTTTGGTAAATCAAAACCAAAAAGCTTTGCCACGCCTATAGCAATTAGACTATAACCTGCAAAATCTGCAAAAATCTGCATACTATAACCAAACAAAAATACTGCTAATGAAAAAGAATTATAAATTTCAAAGTATGGATAAGCCATCCAAAAAGTCTGTGTTTTTAAATTATCCGCAATTACCATTTTCAAAAAATACCCAAGTATAAGTATTTTGATACATCCATACCAATCAACATTTTTTAAAAATTTCGGAGTAATTTGTGGATAAAATTGATGTGCTTTGATAATAGGTCCCGCAATTAGTGCTGGAAAAAATGCAATAAAAAACATTGTGTGCAAATAATGTTGAAAAAAGTTTTTGGGAATCTGACATAAATTTTGTTTTTTATACAAATCCACAACAATACTAATACCCTGAAATGTATAAAAAGAGATTCCAATTGGCAAAGGCAAAAGAAGTAAATTTTCTATAAAATCCCTTTGTACAAACACTTTCATCACCTCACCAAAAAGTGGGGAATATTTAAAAAGTATCAAAACAAAAAGATTAAGCATGACACCAAAAATAGCATATCTCTTTTGCTTTTTTATGTCCTCTAACCAAAACACTTGATAGCTAATAAAAGCATTTAAAGAGGCAGAAAAAAATAAGAGTAGAAATAAATAAGGCTGACTATAAGCATAAAAAATAAAACTTGCTGTTATAAGAATATAAATTTGATATTTTATAAACCTCTTAGAATAAAAAACCAGCAAAGTTGCTATCACTAAAAAAACAAAAGCAAAACTATTAAAAAGCATCAAAAACCTAAAAAATTAAAAACATTATAATATACCCCCTAAAAAAGGGAGTAATACTTAACAAAATCTAAAATAATGGGGAGGGGGATTACATCATTCCCATTCCGCCCATTCCGCCCATTCCACCCATATCTGGCATTGCAGGAGCTGGTTTATCTTCTTTGATTTCATGAATTGTAGCTTCTGTAGTCAAAAGTAAGCTTGATACAGATACTGCATTTTGCAATGCAACTCTTGTAACTTTTAATGGATCAATAATGCCTGCAGCAAACATATCTACATATTCTCCTGTACTTGCATTAAATCCAAAAGCATCTTTTTTGTTTTCTACTTCATTTACAACTACACCACTATCAAAACCAGCATTTGTAGCAATTTGTGCTAAAGGTGCTTTAATTGCTCTTTTAATAATATCATATCCGATAGCTTCATCGCCACTTAAAGTAAGATTTACTTTTTGAGCTGCGCGAATCAATGCCGCACCACCACCAATTACAATACCTTCTTCCACTGCTGCTTTTGTTGCAGAAAGTGCATCATCAACGCGATCTTTTTTCTCTTTCATTTCTACTTCACTTGCAGCACCCACTTTAATTACTGCTACACCACCACTTAATTTTGCAAGTCTTTCTTGAAGTTTCTCTTTATCATAATCACTTGTTGTGCTTTCAATTTGTGTACGAATTTGCGCTACTCTTTCTTTTACTGCATCAGCGCTACCTTTTCCATCTACAATTGTCGTATTGTCTTTATCAATTACAATTCTTGCAGCTTGTCCTAAATCTTCAATACTAGCAGATTCTAAAGTCTTGCCCAATTCTTCACTAATTACCTCACCGCCTGTAAGAATTGCGATATCTCTTAACATTTCTTTTCTTCTATCACCAAAACCAGGAGCCTTAACTGCAGCCACATTTAATACACCTCGAAGCTTATTTACAACAAGTGTAGTCAATGCTTCACCTTCAATATCTTCAGCGATAATAAGCAATGGTCTACCACTTTTCATTGTAGATTCTAATAAAGGTAAAATATCTTTCATTGTAGAGATTTTTTTATCTGTCAAAAGGATAAAAGGATTTTCAAGTTGTGTAGTCATTTTATCAGTATTTGTTACAAAATAAGGGCTTAAATAACCTCTATCAAATTGCATACCCTCAACAACACTTAATTCATCATTAATCCCCTTAGCTTCTTCTACGGTAATTACGCCATCTTTGCCAACTTTTTCCATTGCCTCAGCAATCAAATTTCCAATCTTATCATCAGAATTTGCAGAGATTGTAGCAACTTGTGCAATATCACTTTTTCCACCAACTTTTTTACTACCATTTTTAAGCTCAGCAATAATTGCTTCTACTGCTTTATCCATTCCTCTTTTTACTTCAACAGGATTTGCTCCTGCAGTAATATTTCTCAAACCTTCTTTATAGATGCTATAAGCCAAAACAGTTGCTGTTGTTGTTCCATCACCAGCTGCATCAGCAGTTTTACTAGCCACTTCTTTTACAAGTTGTGCACCCATGTTTGCAATAGGATCTGTCAATTCTACTTCTTTTGCCACAGAAACACCATCTTTTGTAATTGTAGGTGCACCATAAGATTTTTGTATCAAAACATTGCGTCCTCTTGGCCCCATTGTCACTTTTACAGCATCGCTAAGCTGTTTAACACCTTCAAAAAGTTTATTTCTTGCATTATCGCTAAATTTGATTTCTTTTGCCATTTTTTACTCCTTATTTAATTTTATTATTTGTTGATAATTCCCAAAACATCTTCCAAATCTAAAACAATAAACTCTTCATTATCAAGCTTAATTTCACTACCCTTATATTTGCCAAAAACAACTGTATCACCTTCTTTTACGCATTGACACTCTTCAGCAACTTTTGTACTAATTGCCTTTACTACACCCATCAAAGGCTTCTCTTTTGCATTATCTGGGATAATAATTCCTGAACTTGTTTTTGTTTCTTCTTCCATTCTTGCTACTAAAATTCTCTTGCCTAGTGGTTTAAAATTCATAACCAACTCCTTCGTCTTTTTTATACTTTAGCACTTAAATCTTTAAGTGACAGAATTTTAATTTACTTAATTAAACAAGTCAATACATTTATAAATAAAGCATTATATTAGTTTAGTTTAATACACTAAAGTTTTTTAATATTCCTATTTATAATATTCTAACGATTATCAACTTTTTCAAAGAATAAGTCATGGTTTAACAACCTATATTCTGCCATTTTTTCATATTTTGTATTTGGGATTCCATAATTTGCATATGGATCAATACTAATCCCACCTCTAGGCAAAAATTTTCCACATACCTCAATAAATCTTGGCTCCATTAACTCGATCAAATCTTTCATAATGATATTAATACAATCCTCATGAAAATCCCCATGATTCCTGAAAGAAAACAAATAAAGCTTTAGAGATTTAGATTCCACCATTTTTTCATTGGGAATATAATTGATATAAATTGTCGCAAAATCTGGTTGTCCTGTCATAGGACATAAGGAAGTAAATTCTGGACAATTAAATTTCACAAAATAATCATTGTCTTTGTGTTTATTTTCAAAAACTTCTAAAATTTTTGGATTATAAGAAAACTCATAATTAATCTCCTTATTTCCCAATAAAGTAAGCGTTTTATTCATATTGAGTACCTTAATATTTTTTTGGGTTTATGCTATAATATTTTTCATGTTTTTTACAAAAGAAGATTATAGCAAACTTGAAAAAATAGGCATCAATAGCCTTTTGGACTTGTGCCTTTGTATTCCTAAAGGTTACACCGATCTCTCACCTATTACACAACTAAAATTAGATTCCATTGGTACGCTAAAAATTATTGTCAAATCACAAAAAATTATCACATCCACCTTTTATTCCAAAACCCCTATTCTTAAAATTATCACCTCTCTTCCCGATTTTAATAATGAGGAATTCTCTCTTACTATTTTTAATTATAAATCTTTTCACAAATCTTTATTTGAAACAGGAAAAGAACTTATTGTTTATGGCAAAATACAAATGCAAAACTATAATCGCACACTTTTTATGAATCAACCACAAATTGTCACCAAAACAGACATTATCAAACTAAATTTCAAAACACAAAAAATCAAAAGTGCCACATTGCAAAAAATTACACAAGAATATATCACTGCAGAAAATCTCATAAAACATAAGATCCCACAAAAATTTATCACCCCTATTATTGATATTTTTCACCCCAATAAAAAATTCTTACACTTTTTCCATACAAAAAAAACCTTCCCAAAAGAAAGCATTACTGCGCTCAAATTTCTTGAAATCTATCAATACATTCAAAAAATATCTAAAAAACGCTATTTTTTTTCACCAAAATTTATTTGCAAAACCCCTTATAATGATTTTATAAAATCCCTACCTTTTACACTCACAAACTCACAAGCACAAGCGATTGCAGAAATTGCACAAGATTTACAAAGTGATACCGCGGCAAGACGTATTATTATGGGCGATGTAGGTTGTGGTAAGACAATCGTAATTCTTGCAAGCGTAGTCATGGCATATCCCTACCAATCTTTATTAATGGTACCAACTACAATTTTAGCTCAACAAATTTTTGAAGAAGCAAAAAAATTCCTTCCAGATTACATACAAATTACTTGCATCACAGGAAAAAGTAAAATACAAGAATTTCAAAATTTTCATTTTATTATTGGCACACAAGCCCTACTACATCGCCAAATTGATAGCCAGAATCTCGCATTAATCATGACAGATGAACAACATAGGTTTGGCACAAATCAACGCCATTATCTTGAAAAAATGGCAGAAGTCTCCTCTGAAGATTCTCTGAGTAAAAATACCAAGAAACCACACTATTTACAATTTTCTGCCACCCCGATTCCAAGAACCTTAAGCATGATTAATGCAAATATGATTAATTTTAGTTTTATAAAAGACCTCCCTTACAAAAAAGATATTGATACTATTATCATTGAAAAAAACAATTTCTCTCCTATCATAAAACACATAGAAAATGAAATCAAACAAAATCATCAAAGTGTTATTGTTTATCCACTTGTGGAAGAAAGTGAAAACATAAACTATCGTCCACTATCACAAAGTGCAACATTTTGGCAAAAAAGATTTAAAAAAGTCTATGTAACTTTTGGGGCAGATAAAGAAAAAGAAGATGTATTGGCCAAATTTAGAGATGATGGCAATATTTTATTAGCAACAACTCTTATCGAAGTGGGAATCTCTTTGCCAAGATTAAGCACAATTGTAATTGTTGCACCCGAGAGAATGGGACTTGCCACACTCCATCAACTAAGAGGGCGAGTAAGTAGAAATGGATTAAAAGGCTATTGTTTTTTGTGTACTAATACCCCTAGTTCTACAAAATTACGAGAATTTGCTGCACATCTTAGTGGATTTGATATTGCAGAAATTGACCTAAAGTATCGTAGTGGAGGGGACTTACTCTCTGGGAAAAAACAAAGTGGTGCAAGTTTTGTTTTTTTTGATTTACAGCAAGATGAGCAGATTCTTCAAGAAGCACAAAACATTCTTAATACCTAAAATTGTGCTATAATTCCCATAATTATGGTATATAAAGAAACTAAAGAGGTAATATGGAAAAAGAAAGTCAGGCTTTAATTGATGCAATTGATGCAGCAGAAGAATTGCATTTTGTTGGCTTAAGCCCTGCAAGCTTATTTCTTGCTTTTTGTATTTTTATAAGTATTGTCATCTTTTTTTCAATCAAAATTTTCTTAGTAAATCATATTTATTATTCCAGCCGAGAGATTACAAAACTCCAAGAAAGACATAGTCTTCTCTATGAAGAAAATAAATTTCTCAAAAAAGAACTAGAAAGCCTACGCTTTCAATACAGAATTATTAATTTGGAAGATTAATGAATTATTTTTCTATAGAATTTAGCCTTATTTTTTTGATTTTTCTAGCAGTTTATTGGAATCTCAAAAATCTTGTAGTGCAAAATACTCTACTTCTTTTATTTAACTATATTATTATTTTTTTATTCGGTGGAATTAATGTTGCTATTACGCTTCTATGTTATAGCATCTTTATTCATTTTTGCGCACTTTTTATTAATCATTTCAAGACAAAATTCTTTTTACTTATGTGTATCAGTTTTTCTGTGCTTATTTTATGTTTTTTCAAATACTATCCTGACTTAAAAGACTTTTTAGAAGATATTTTATCTTTTATAGGGATCCACCTATCTCATCAAACAAACATTATTCTCCCTCTTGGAATCAGCTTTTATACTTTTGCTTCCATCACCTATCTCAAATCTGTATATGATAATAAAACCAAAGGTTTTAATATACATCTTGAGAGCTTTGAAAATCTAGCTACTTACCTTTCATTTTTCCCTACTTTTGTGTCTGGCCCCATCATGCGTAGTGAATTTTTCTTTACCCAACTCCGCGCCAAAAGAATATGGAACAATTCTTATGCTAATCTTATTTTTATACTTTTACTTTTTGGAATTGTCAAAAAAATTCTCATTGCCAGCCATATTGAAAATTACACATCCCCTATTTTACAAAGTCCTCAAGATTTTAGCACCATAAAACTCCTTCTAGCAATTTATGGTTATTCTCTGCAAATTTACTGTGATTTTAGTGGATACATCAACCTTGTAAGTGCCTTTGCATTGATGATTGGCTTCACTCTACCTCCAAACTTCAATATGCCCTACATTGCGCGCAATCTCAAAGACTTTTGGAATCGTTGGCATATTAGCCTCTCTACCTTTATCCGTGATTTTATCTATATCCCACTCGGTGGTAATAAAAAAGGCTTTTTTGCCACACAAATTTTTGTCTTAATTGCCTTTGGAATCTCTGGAATTTGGCATGGCAATACAATCAATTTTCTTATTTGGGGATTATTGCATGGCTTTGGAATTGTCATACTAAACGCACTAAAATATTACAATATCCACCTAAAAAACATCCCCTTATTACCCAAAATACTCACCTTTAATTATGTAACATTTTGCTGGATATTTTTTTACTATCCCGACTTTACAAATGCACTTAGCTTTTTAGAATCTTTTAAAAATGTCGCACTAATAGAAACTTTTGAAATTTATCTATTATTGTTTGGTTTTTGTCTTTTTATCATCTATCAATTTATGGATAATTTCTTAAATCATTGTGTAAAACTTCTTGAAAAAATTCCTAATATCTTAAAACCAGCCTTTATAGCATGTGTTTTATTTATTATTTTCAAGTACATGCCAAATGGTATCCCTAATTTTATTTATGCGAGTTTTTAATGAGATTTCTTGGATTTTTCTTAACTCTTGTTGTTGTTTTTGTTTTTAACATTATCACTTTTCACAAAAGCCTCAATAACTACATCGAACAAAAATACCACATCAATATTTTAGCTACATTTTTTCCATCTAATTCATCAAATGAAATCTCACTGACCCAAGAAACACAAAGTCTTCAAGATATTCCACCTGCACCAAAATACCCCCATATCAAAGATGGTAAAATTATTTTAAAACCACAAACCTCATTTTTACTTATCGGAGATTCTATGATGCAAGGCATTGCAATAAGCCTTGTCCCACAGCTCAAAAAATTGAATATGCAAGTTAGCAATATAGCAAAACAAAGCACAGGTCTTACTTATACAAATTTTTTCAACTGGCCTAAAAAACTAGAAGAAGAATTGCAAGAAAGAGAATTTGACATTATTGTAGTAATGATAGGTGCAAATGACCCCTGGACTATCAAGCGTAATATTTATTTTAAAACAGAAGAATGGAATGCAATCTACACAGACAAAATCCAATCCATTTTACAATCAGCCAAATATCATCAAGCACTTGTGGTATGGTATGAAGTCCCACTTGTAAAAAATAAAAAACTTAGCGCAAGATTACCCTACCTTAACTCTCTTTATCAACAAAATGTAGAATCTAGCAATAATCTTTTCTTACAAACCAATCAAATCTTTGCACCAGATGGAAATTATATTGCCTTTTTACAAGAAGAAAATAAAAGTATCTCATTACGTGCAAACGATGGAATACATTTTACAAGATCGGGGGCAAAAATTTTAGCAAATCTCCTTTTAGAGCGTCTTGAAATCTTGCCCGATGAGGAAGAAGATGATCTTGAGCTAGATTCTTCATTATCAAATAATGACAAAAATGATTTACAACCCCCACAGCAATAATCTCCAAAGGAAAATAATGAAGTTTTTTTATTTTTTGCTATTTTTACCAATACTTCACGCACAAAGTTTATTTTTTCATGAAAATTTACAACACTATGAAAAACCTATTCTAAAAATTATCAAGCAATCTCATATACGCAATTTCAATGCTGAAAATCTTGCTGTACTAAGAAAAAAAATACAAGAAAACAAAAACCTAAAAATCCATATTTTTGGTGATTCTCACATTGCTGCAGATATTTTTTCTGACGAACTAAGAAAGCTTATCTTTACTCCCAATGCCATTGGTTTTACCTATCCCTTATTTCCAAACTATCATAGAAATATTTTATTAAATTATCAAAGCAAAGGATTTGAACTTTTTAATTCTTTAAAAAAACCTTATGATGATTATCCTATGGGAGGTATTATCGCACGAGCACAAAATAATCGAGCTTTTATCAAAATCGACACCACCTTATCGCAAAAAAAATATTTTATGCGTTTTGTTTATAAAACTGCCAATGAACTTGCAACCTTTGAGATTATTGATTCCCAAAAACACCACATCCATCTAAGTTCCAAAAATCCTGGTTTTTGGGAAATCAGCAAAGAATATGAACTTACATTTCCTATCCAAATCAAATCTCTTATACGCAATGGTATGCTAGGAGGATATTTTATCTACAACAAAGAAGACAATAATATTATTGATCACATGGGAATCAACGGAGCAAGAAGTGATTTATGGCTAAAATGGAATCAACATATTTTTGGTAAAGAAATGCAAGTTTTACAATATGATCTCATTATCCTTTCTTATGGTTCCAACGATGCTATTGCCACCCATTTTGATGAAACAAGTTTTTTATATAATTACAAATCATTAATTCGGAAAATTAGAAGATATAACCCAAATGCTGTTATTTTGCTTATGGGACCTCCTACTGTAGTTAACAAACAAGAAAATCAAAGTTATGCTATCACACCAAATTTTATTCCTGTCAAAAAAGCCCTCTACACTCTTGCAGAAGAAGAAAATCTATTGTTTTTTGATCTTGATGAATTAATGCGGAAAACAGGAAAAAAAGAAGAATGGATTAAACTTGTCTTATCAAAAAAAGATGTACATCTCACGCCACAGGGATATAGACTAGTAGCAAATTCTGTATATAAAAGCCTTTTGGAATTATTAAAACTTGAACCATAAAAAATATTATTAAAAGTAGAAAGTAAAATATAGTGGTGGACCCTGTAGGATTTGAACCTACGACCAATCGGTTATGAGCCGAGTGCTCTGACCAGCTGAGCTAAGGGTCCTTTTTTGCCCCGAATTTTGTTAATAGGGCTTGAATTATACTCAAAATCGAATTTAAAAGCAAGTAGATTTTCTAAAATTCCAAACAAAACCATAAAAGTCACAAAACTACTCCCCCCATAACTTAAAATAGGAAGAGGAATCCCAACAATAGGAGCCAAATTAACAGTCATTGCAACATTTACACTCATATACACAAACAACAAAATTGCAACCCCTCCTGCAACCACCTGCAAAAAATAATCTCGCTTATCTAAAAGACAAAATGAAAGGATATGTAAAATCAAAATAATATAAATTACAAACAAAGCCGCAGCGCCCAAAAATCCAAACCTCTCCACATAATAAGAAAAAATAATATCAGTAATAGGAATAGGCAAAAAACCAAATTTAGTTTGCGTAATATCTTCTTTGCTTTTACCAACCCATCCTGCAGATCCAATTGCTATTAGTGATTGTTGCACTTGATGTGATGGAGTTGTAGAAATAAAATCATGTACTCTTTTTGCCTGATACTCCCACCTTGTAAGTATATTGGAAGAATAAAGCAAAGGAGCAGAAACAATAAAAAGTCCTAATACCCAAAAAATAATTCTCTTTTGTATACCTACAATAAATAAGATTCCATACCCCATAACAAACATTACAATTGCGCTTCCTAAATCTGGTTGTTTAGCGACCAAAAATACAGGTAATAAAATATAAAAACTAAAAATTGCAAGATCTTTTAAATGATAACCATTTCTAGGAGGAGGATTATGGCAAATTAAATTTGCAAGCATTAAAATCAAAGCAATTTTCATTGGTTCACTTGGTTGAAAAGACATTCCTGTCCCTGGAATAATAATCCATCTTTGCGCTCCTAAACGCACCGCCCCATAAAAATCAATAATCAATAACATACCAATAAAAATCCAATAAAAAATCGTAATGCTGCGACTTAGTTTTCTAAACGGAATCAAAAAGAATATAAAAAATAAAACAACGCCCACACCAATATAAATCAGCTCTCGTACCCCTTTACCTGCGTCAAAACCATTTACTAAGTAAAATGACAAAATAATAAGAGGAATAATCAAAAAAATCAAAAGAAAGTCAAAATGTGTTAAAATGCGTCTATCAATCATCAAAAAAACCAAAATCTAAATTTAATTGTGCAATCATAGCATAAAAAAATAAGGAAAAAATGCAGAACCAAGCCACACAAGAAATCATAATCATTGCTGCGGAAAAAAGAATAGATTCTTTTTTGGCAAAACAACTAAATATCCCTAAAAATCAAGTTTTACAGCTTATCAAAAATTCTTTAGTTTTTCTTAATCAGCAACCTTGTACTAAAGGAGGCGTTGCTCTAAAACCAAAAGATATTATCACTATTCTTGCTCCACAAACAGAGCAAAAACCCCTTATAAAAAAAACCAACCTCCATATCCAGATTCTCTATGAAGATACAAATCTCTTAGTCCTTAATAAACCCCAAAATCTTGTAGTTCATCATGCTCCAAGCGTCAAAGAAGAAACCTTAGTAGATTGGCTACAAGCAAAAAATTACAATCTCTCTACGCTAAGTGGCAAACAACGCTATGGAATTGTTCATCGGCTTGATAAAGATACAACTGGTAGTATTGTTGTTGCAAAAGATAATTATACACACAATCATTTAGCAGAACAATTAAAATCGCGTGAAATGGGGCGCTATTATCTTGCAATCATAAATCCCCCTATCAAAGAAAATACCTTTATAGAATGTCACATGGGCAGAAATCCCAAAAATCGCCTAAAAATGTCAAAACTTAATCCACAAAGATTTCCAACAAGCAGATTTTCTAAAAGCCTTTTTATCCCCATAGCTCTGAGTAAAAACCAAGATTTACAACTTGTTGCCATCAAGCTTTTTACAGGCAGAACACATCAAATTCGCGTACATTTAGAAAGCATATCGCGCCATATTTTAGGAGATACGCTCTATGGATACAAAGGAAGTTTCCAAGGTAGAATTATGTTGCATGCATTTTTACTCTATCTTACACATCCTACAAGTCAAAAAAAACTACTTTTTCAAGCTCCTGTTTTTGATGATATGTTAGAATTACTCGAAAAAAAATTTGACAAGGAAAAAATTAATGGGTTTTTGCAAAATCCTAAAAATTTGCTACATTTATTTTAGTCTTATTGGCCTTATTGCCCTGCAAGGTTGCGGGATTTTAACCAGTGATATTGCAAAAAGAAAATTTGATAATACATTACCTGTTCCTGAAGAAATCCGCACAATTAATGATGTGACCTCCATAGGATTAGAATGGAAAATGCCTGAAAATCTCGAAGAAATAGGTGGATATGTAATTTATGAAAACACCATAAAGAAAAATGAGAATTCCGCAAAATCAAAAATTATTGCCATAATAAAAAACCCTTTTGCCACACACTACTATATACAAAAACTCAAACCACAAACTGACTACAGCTACCAAATTGCTAGTCTGGGCAAAAATAATACAATCTCTATAAAATCCCCACCTATTAATATTAAAACCTCCTATATCGATCCTGTGGAAAATATTTTTGCTAGCAAAGATCTCCCTAAACAAATTAAAATCTTTTGGAGTCCGCACAATAATCCTAGCATCAAACGCTATATTATTGAACGCAAAACACAAGAAGGCAAATTTCTAAAAGTTGGAATCGTGCCACACCGACTTTATGTGGAATTTTTTGACAAAGATCTAGAAGATGGAAAAGTTTATTCTTATCGTGTAATTTCTGAAAGCTATGAAAATGCAAAGTCACTTCCTAGCGCTGTAGTTACAGGCAGTACAAGAAAAAAACCTCTTGGTGTACAAAACCTCCAAGCATCTACAAATCTTGTAAAAAGCATTCTTATTACTTGGAATCTTCCAGAAAATCTGAATGTTTCTATCAAAAATTTCAAAATTTTTACTTCTCATACCCTAAATGGAAAATTTTCCTTTCTAGCTCAAACACAAGATAATTTCTATAAAGTACTTAATCTAAAAGATGGCGAAATACGCTACTATAAGGTAATTAGTGTTGATGCCGATGGTATCGAGAGCGAGATGAATATTGGTGCAATACAAGGAAATGCTCTACCCCCACCCCCTACACCAAAAATCCTCTCCGCAACCATAATAAACAATCAGGCAGTCTTAAAATGGGAAATAGAAGATGACACAAGAAATATTATAAATTTTAAAGTATGTCGCAGCGAAAACAATAAAAATCAAATTTGCTTTGACAATATTATGCAACAAGAATTCATAGATAAAGAAATGCAACCCAATATCAAATATCAATATGATGTAAGAAGTGTCGATGAATATAATTTAGAATCTCTTCCTACACCTATTCAATCTCTAGGTTTTTAAATGCCACATTTTATTGCCACAAATCACAATCTCACATTTCCCCTTACTGAAGGTGATTACACCTTTCATGCAGAATTTATTCATCAAGATTTTAAAGACCAAAGCCTTATTTTTACCACTTTCAAACATGAGCCATTTTTCATCATCAAAACTACACACAAAAATGGCACACTTTTTAAGGCACATAAGGCCACAAAACCAAACCCTATAGGAATCTTAAAAGATGCTTTAATGCTTTTAAATAAACATTGTGATACATATTCCCACAATCTTTCAAAAAATACTCCTAAACAATGTGTTCTCTCACCTTATTTTCTAAAAAGCAATGATTTTATTTGCAAAGATTTTGATTCTTATTTTTTAGAAATTGGTTTTGGATCGGGACGACATATTCTTAATCTCGCAAAAGAAAATCCTACAACACCTATTATCGGGGTTGAAATACACACACCTTCAATTGAACAAGTCTTACGACAAATAGAAATTTTAGGGCTAAGTAATCTTTATATCACTAAACTTGATGCAAGAATTCTTACAAATATTTTAAAATCCAATAGTGCTAAAGGAATCTTTTTGCACTTTCCTGTGCCATGGAATAAAAAACCTCATCGCCGCGTGCTTACTAAAGAATTTTTGCATCAGGCCTTAAGAATCTTAAAACCAGATCATATTCTTCATCTTCGCACCGATGATGAAGAATATTTTCAAGATGCCTTAAAACTTGCACTCGATGAAAAACAATCTAACTTTAAAGTCCAAAAAAATCTAACACAAAAAGTAGTGAGTAAATATGAAGCAAGATGGCTAAGACAACAAAAAAATATTTATGATATTTATTATACTTCTCTCAAAATAGATTCTACACTAAAGTTCAATGAAAATTTTAGCTTCCCCTACACCTATATTACTAAAATACAAAAGCAAAAACATATTGAAAATGATTTTTTTGTGCATATCAATGCTATTTATACCAACAATAATTGTATACTTATAAATGTAAATCTTGGGGATTTTAATTGGCCAACTACAAAATTTATTCTTATAGATCATCAAAAAAAACAAACTTTTTTTGTAGGCAATCCACCCCTTCCAACGCTTTGCAATATCAAAGCCTATCAAAAATTAAAAGCTATTCTTGGAGGCTAAATGACGCAAATCATCAAAGCTAGTCACTTATGTTTGGGCTATAAAAAAAATGAGAATATCATCAAAGACGCTAATTTTTGCATCAATAAAAAAGATTTTGTTTTTATTTCTGGAGCAAGTGGTAGTGGAAAAAGCACGTTATTAAGATCTCTATATGGAGATCTTAAAATCTCATCTGGTGAACTTGAAGTAAACTACATCCCTATACACCATGCCACAAAAGGTCAGATTGCTGCTTTACGCAGACATACTGGGATTGTTTTTCAAGATTACAAACTTATTGAAGAATGGGATATAGAACATAATATTATGCTTCCCATGCTAATTAATGGCTACAATAAAAATCTTTGCAAATCTCAAGCAAAAGAACTACTTTCACACATTAATTTATTACATAAAAACAATAAATATCCCCTAGAGTTGAGTGGTGGAGAGCAACAACGCGTAGCTATTGCTAGAGCTATTTCTCATAAACCTGATATTATTTTAGCAGATGAACCTACTGGAAATCTTGATGATTATTCAAGTGAACTGATTTGGAGTTTATTAAAAAGTGCTAATAAACATTTAGGAATCACAATCATTGTTGTAACACACAGAATCCCCGAACATCTAAATATTTTTTATCGCAAATTAAATATTCAAGAAGGTGAGGTTTATGAATTTTCTTAAAAGACATTTGACATTAATCATTCCACTTTTGGCGCTACTTTTTAGCCTCCAAAGCTATCTTTTAATTGAGCGTGCTATTTTTGTCAAAGAGGATAAGCTTTTGCAGAGCTACTCCATTTTAATTGCTTCGAACAAAGAAATTGTTCTTGATCAAATACAAGAAATCAATCCTGCAATCAAAAGTATTGAGAGTATTGATACAAAATCCCTGCTTAAAAGATTGCAAGATTTTAATGATGAGCAAAATCTTACACTCATTCAAAAAGAACTTCCTTATTTTTATTCCATAAAGCTAGAATCTTTTCCCAATCAAAAACAACTAGAAGCATTAGAAAACGATATTAAAAAACTACCCTATATCATCAAAATTGAAACCTTTGCAAAAACACATAACCAAGTTTATAACCTCCTTTATTTTATTAAAAAGATCATTATAGTTTTTGCTGCACTGCTCGCAATTTTTAGCCTACTTCTCATGATGCGTCAAGTGCAAATATGGCGTTTTGAACACCAAAAAAGAATGCAAATTATGGATTTATTAGGTGCAAAAGCATGGATGAAACACAAAATATTATTTAAACTTGCTTTCTATGATTCTTTTATTGCTTCTTGTGTTATCACATTAGGAAGTTTTTATAGCTCCACACACCCTAGCACTCAAAAATTCTTTGAACTCCTGGGCATACAAAATAATATTTTCCATATCAAAGACGATTTTATATTGCTGACTTCGTTTGCTATTAGCATTTCACTTTTGTCGGTTTTATTTGTTGTTTTTTCACAAAAAAGGGTATAACATTGAAAAAGTTTTTACTTGTTTTTCCTTGTTTATTACTTGGTGCTAATTTACAACAAATTAATAAAGACATCAGCGCAAATCAAAAAAAAATACAGAAAAAAGAAAATGAAAAAAACCAAATTACAAATCTCTTGCAAAAACTTGGAATTCAGATCAATGAAAAATATAAAAAAATACAAAATATAGATCTTCAAATTACACATTTACAACATAATATTAGTAATAATCAAAATAAAAATCTCAATGAAGAAAAATCACTCGTGCAATATAAAAATATTCTTAAAGATCTTCAAGACAAAAAGCAGGAAATTCGACAAAAAATTACTAAAATGCTTATTAATGATGCTTCTTTTTTAATTATTCTTAATCAAAATAACCCTGTTTCACCAGATGATATTATCTTGCAAGAAATCTTTAGACTTCTTAACAAACAAGGTCAAGAAAAAATTCTTCTTCTCTCACAGCAAGAGGCAATTATTAATCAAAAAATTAAGGACACCAAACAAACTATTGAAAATCTCAACAGTAGCATTGCTGCCCAAACCAACAGAAGAGATACATTAAAATTAATGCTAAAAGAGCAAAAAAATCTTATCAAAACTCTAAAAAAAGACCTTGCAATCTATAACAAGAAACTAGAAACCATCAATGCAGAACGCAAAAGTCTCGACCTTATCTTGAGTAATCTTAATATCCTCAAACAAAAAACACAAAAAGAAATTGAAGAAGAACAAAAAAGACAAAATGCTCTTGAAGCACCGCTGGAAGTTAAACAAATTGCAAGTTCCTATAAGACTCTCTCTACTGCTACATACAAAGGTCCAAAGACAATTGCTCCCCTAGAAAGTTTTACAATTGAACAAAAATTTGGTCCCTATTTTGACCCTGTCTATAAACTTAAAGTTTTTAACGAATCTATAATTTTGGTTTCAAAAACTCCAAATGCAGTTGTGCGTAATATACTTGATGGAAAAGTTGTATATGCCAAAGAAGTTCCGATTTTAAAAAAAGTAATTATTATTGAAAATGCTAATGGCATTCATACAATTTATTCACAATTAGATAAAATTGCACCAACAATCAAAGTCGGATTAAAAGTACAAAAAGGATATATTATTGGTCGTGTCGAACAAAAACTAAGTTTTGAAGTTACACAAAAAGACAAACATATCAATCCACTGGAAATTTTCCAAAAATAAATTAAAAAAACTCTTTTTAACCGATATTACATTCATAAAGGAGTAAAAATGATTGAAAATATTCATAACACTGATAATAATTTGATGTTAAAAAAAGAATTAATCAACATCGCTTCTAGTGCGGGAAGTCCTTTAACTAGTCAAAAAGAAGAGTTGCAAAGAAGTCAAATCACACAAGAATTAAAACAGCAGCTCCACGAAGCAAGTTCTGAACTCAATAAAGAAATGAAGAGAATCAATACAGATATTAGCTTTAAATATAACGATGATATTCAAGGTCTGGTTGTAACTGTGAAAGACAATAATGGAAGCAAAATTCTTCGTGAAATTCCCTCAAAAGAAGCAATTGAACTTATGAAAAAAATGCATAGCATTATTACTGGATTAATTTTTGATAAAAAGGGTTGATAGAGGGTTAAATAATGGCAATGGGACAACTTAGCTCGCTTGGTATGGGAAGCGGGGTTTTAAATTATGATGTTATCGATAAGTTAAAAAAAGCTGATGAAAGGGCTGTCGTTGCTCCTATTGAACGCAAAATGAAGGAAAACATTGAAAAACAAAAGGAACTCACAGAAATCACAGGCCTTATAAATACCCTAAAATCCCCTGTAGCTACACTTGCAGATTACTCCACTTACTTAGGCAGAACCTCTAATGTTTCTAGTGATGCCATTAAAGCAACTGTAAGTTCTGGTATCCCGATTCAAGATATTAAAGTGGATGTAGAGTCTCTTGCTCAAGGTGATATTAACGAAGTGGGAAAAAAATTCTCTTCTAGAGATGATGTTTTTAGCTCCAAAGATGTAAAACTCAATATCTATACAAAAGATAAATTCTACACGATTGATATTAAAGCAGGCATGACACTAAATGATGTAGCACAGCAAATCACGGATACTACTGATGGCAATGCTATGGGAATTGTAATGAAAACAGGTGGGGAAAAACCCTATCAACTTATGATTAACTCAAAAGGTACAGGTGAGGGCAGTAGAATCTATCTAGGCTCCACCCTCTCTACAGAATCTATTGCAAATCTCACAGAGCTTGATGAAGGAGATTTTAATATTATAGTAAGAGATTCTAACTACAATGAAAGAATAATTAGTGTTAAATTAGACGCACAAGCCGCAGAAAGTCAAAACAAAGCAGAAACACTTAAAAATGCAATCACAGAGGCATTAAAAAATGATGATTTTACAGAAGAACTTTTAGAAAAAGAAATCAATATAGGACTTTCAGAAGATGGGAAAAGAATTATTCTTAATGATAGAAGGGGTTATGGTATCAAGCTAGAAGGCAATAAACTCTCCACTCTAGGTATTACCTCTGCACGCTCCAAAGAAGATGGTCTTTTTAATACAAAAAAACCGATTACTGCGGGATTAATTGAAGGTAGTATTAATATTGATACCATTACTCTAGATCTTGCAAAAATGACAAATAAAAACAACACTAGTGAAGAAAATGCAAAAATTATTGCACAAGCAATTGATAATATTGCTGGATTGCATGCCAAAACAGATGCTAATGGTAAACTCATCATTACTTCTGAAATTGGTGAAGTCAAAATCACTGCTAATGATGCTAAAGGTGAAGCATTTCTTAGCGCTATGGATATGAAAGGTGGATTGTTCCAGAATTATATAAAACTACAAGAACAAATTTTTAATTTTAAAAGTTTACAAAAAGCCAGTGATGCAAGATTTTCCTACAATGGCGTCAGTATCACACGCCCTACAAACGAAATTAATGATGTTATTAATGGTGTAAACCTTACACTAATCCATACTACAGAGCCCGATAAACCTGCTATTATCAGTGTAGGTAGAGATACAGAGGCCATCAAAGAACAAGTGCGGGAGTTTGTAAAAGCTTACAATGAACTTGTCCCCAAACTTGATGAAGTTACGCGTTTTGACCCTGAAACAAAAATTGCAGGCATCTTTAATGGAGTGGGAGATATTAGAACTATTAGATCACAACTCAATGCTCTTTTTTCGCGCCCTATTGGCGTAGGTGCAGGCCACAGTCTTATTGATTTTGGTCTTACGATCAATGAAAAAAGCCAGATGTCATTAAATGAATCAACACTAGATTCCATGCTTTCTCAAGATTCTCAAAAAGCTATCGATGCATTTTATGGTTTTGATAATAAAAATCGTTTTGGACAAGAAGAACATGTGGATGGTATCTTTGTAAATTTCAATAACTTTATCAAATCTCTTGTGGATGGTAGTAACGCAAAATTAACGCTTTATCAAGACTCTCTATCAAGAGATGCAAAAAATCTTGATAAAGATAAAATGCAAGCTAATGAAAGATTAAAAAGTCGCTATGATATTATGGCGGGGCGATTTGCTGCCTATGATGAACAAATTGCTAAAGCAAACAACTCCTTCAATGCTGTACAAATGATGATTGATCAAGCAGCTGGAAATGGAAAAAAGAAATAAAGGTAATCTATGAAAATTGCTAATGCTTATAATTTATATCAACAAAATTCTGTCGCTATCGAATCTCCTGCTAAATTGATTGAGATGCTTTATGAGGGAATTTTACGATTCTCAGGTCTTGTGCAAAGATCTATAGAATCTGATGATATTGAAGGGAAGATCTATTATATCAATAGAATCACAGATATTTTTACGGAATTATTAAACATTTTAGATTATGAAAAAGGAGGAGAGGTTGCAGTATATCTCACGGGATTATACACACATCAAATCAAACTCCTAACTCAAGCAAATGTAGAACATGATGCTGAAAAAATTAAAACTGTTGTCAATGTTACACGCGGTCTTTTAGAAGCTTGGAAGGAAATTCATAATAATGAATTGGCATGATCAATTAAAAATTGCTATTTTAGAAAAAAACACCCAAAAAGCCTTTGATCTTATCACTCAAGTACCTACAGAAAATCTCACGACAATGGAAGATCTCCTAAGCGCACAAGAACTAATTTCTCAAGGGATAGAGCTTTTAGAAAAAGATAAAGAAGAATTACAAAAACAAATGTTGAGAATAAAACTTGCAAAAAAATTTTTAGATTAAAATCTAAACCCATTAACAAGCTTTTTTCATAGCTAGTTTTTAATTTTTCAAGCCTTTTAATGTTTACTACTCTAAGTATTTGCCAAGTGCTCTAAAAAATATAATCTTAATATCATAAATAGAATCATTAAGCCATAATAATTACATTTTATTAGCTTATTAACAACTCCAATCCCTTAATCAATATTTTTATATTTAGAAGGATATTTTAATATCCTATCTTATGGTTTCTTCTTTATATTACTCATCTGTGAGTGATACCTTAATTGCATTTTTAAGCATCTGAGTATTTTATAATTGTTGTTAAAGATTAAAACTTCCCTATAGAGTTTGATAGATTTTTTTAATAGTCCCGCTTAATTCATTATCACTTTTTCCTGCCATAGTATTAATACTATCTCTATTACACCCTATATTATTCTACTAATTGCTTGTAGATTAATCCAAATTCCTTCAAATCTTTAATTACATTCTACTATGCCGTTTCTTGTCTCTTTTGTTTTTTCTAAAAAAGAAGGCTTTTTAGCTGTTTAATATTCAAAATGAACTTTTAAAAATTTCAGATCCGATACGTAATAAATTTGCACCATTAGCAATGGCAATTTCATAATCATTACTCATCCCCATAGAAAGTGTCTTTGCGCCAACACCCTGTAAAGAATCAAATAAATCTTTGGTGATTTTAAAAGATTTTTCAATTGCATCAATCTTTATGCTATGTGCACCCATGCACATCAATCCTTCTAATTTCAAATGTGGACATTTTTGCAAAATCTGATGATAAACCTCCACGCATTCTTCTGGTGACACACCACTTTTACTTTCTTCATAAGAACTATTAACCTGTAATAAAATACGAACACTTTTGTTTTGTAAAGCACATTTTTTTTCAATTTCTTGTGCCAATTCTAAACTATCTACAGAATGTATTAAAAAAGGATTAAGATCTAGCAAGAGATTAATTTTATTGCGTTGAAGATTTCCAATAAAATGCCATTCAATTGGAAAAAGTGTCATTTCTTGCTTTTTATCTCTTAAATCCTGAACTTTATTTTCCCCAAAAGCTCTTTGACCACAATGATAAAGCTCTGTAATTTTTTCTACTTCGCTATATTTTGAAACTGCCACAAGTTTAATGATATGATGTCGACTATACGCAATTCTAGCACGCTCAATTTTTTGTAAAACAAAGTCTAATTTTTCTCTCAATCCCTGCATCATTCTTCCTTTTTAAATCCGCAAATATGGAATTTTTTTAGCATTTTCTCACTAACCCCTTCTAACACCCCATAGGATTTTAAATTTTGCAATACACTAGGTGTACAATCCGTCTCCTTAGGCCATTCTCTATGATATCCATCCATAACTCCTTTATCTGTCGCATCAACAAACAAGGTTTTTTCCATAATTTGCAAATCCCTCTTTGCATCAATATTATTTGTAATCCGCCAAATCAACATATAAGGATTCTTTAAATCATTTTTATAATAATCTACAAAAAACACAATCCCTAGGGAATATAAGATTTCTTGATCAATCTTTTTTAACAATTCTAAAACACTCACTTGATCTTTTTTGATTCCCACTACACAAATAGGCGTATTGCTATCAATAAAATATTGCTGCAAATCTATAACCTCAGGTATATTTTTCTGCAATGCAAATAATAAATCTTGTGAATCTCTAAGAATAAAATCCCGCTTACATATACCTTGTGTAGCATCTACACCAAGCTTTCCACCATAAGCAAAATCATTAGAAGAATGATCAAGAGCATCACACACTCCTTCACTAATTATCAAATTTTTCACATCAAAACGATCTAAAATATACATTGATAATGCTTCATAGTCACTAAAACTAGGAGCGTCCTTACCTACAAAAATTGCATGCTTTACAAAACTCATTTGTCCTACACCCCAAAAACTATGCATTAATTGCTTGGCATGTCCTGTGTATTTAGCATCAACTTTTGCAAAAATTAAATTATGAAATACTCCATTTTCTGGCATAAAATAATCCAGCAAACCATGAGCAGTTTTTTGCAACAAAGGAAGAAAAATCCGCTCAGTTAATGCCCCCATATATTTATCCTCCAAAGGTGGTTTTCCTACCACCGTAGCAGGAAAAATTGGATTTTTTTTCATCGTAATCGCACTGACCTCCAAAACCGGATAAGGTTCAATAGGTGTATAAAACCCTGTATGATCCCCAAAAGGTCCTTCTAAACGCATAATATTAGGATCTACCCAGCCCTCAATCACAATATCTACATCGCTAGGCACATACAAAGGATTGCTAAAACATTGTGCCACCTGCGCACTCTTTTTTCTAATAAATCCATAAAGCATCAACTCATACATCCCATAAGGCAGTGGTGCTTGCCCACACCAAGTATAAAGTGGATCACCACCTAAAGCAATACTTACAGGCATTTTTTTGCCCGCCATTTTATATTCATTAAAAAAATGTTGTCCATCTTTATGAATTTGCCAATGCAAACCTAAATGATTTTTATCATAAATTTGCAAGCGATACATACCTAAATTTTTTTTTGTTCCATCAAGACTTTGTGTATAAATCTGTCCCATTGTAATAAAAGGAGCAGCATCATTTTCCCAAGTTGTCAAAATAGGTAATTTATAAAGATCAACATCTTGTCCTTGATAAATTATCTCCTGAAAATCTGGTTTAAAAAATCTTCTTTTTTTAGGAAAAATATGTCGCAAATTTGCCATTTGATTAAATTTACCAAAAAACTCTTTTAAATTTTTTGGGGGACGAAACTCCAAGAGTGCGTTAATATCTTTTGCGATCTCTTCACCTGTTTGCTTAAAAATCAATTCTACTCTCTTTGGAGAACCAAATAGATTCATCAAAACTGGAATATCAAATTTTTTATTTTCTTTTTTATTAATAGGATTTGTAAACAAAAGTGCTTTTCCTCCATCTGGCTTTTTTGCTTCTAAATACGCCAGATGAGGAATTTCAAGATAAACATCTAAGGGATAATCAATAACCCTTAACTGATCATTTTTATGAAATAGATCTAAAAAATCTTGTAGCATTAAAATGCAAGACCAAGTGTCACGCCAATACGATTCATACTAAAACGACTACCACCAGCTTTTGGTGCCTGATACACACCATCTATACCAATTGTAAGAAATGGAATCAATGGAACATCGAGCTTGATACCATAATTCAATGCCGCAGTATCCCCTAATCCTATATTGTAAAATGTTGACCAACTTGCACCAATGTAAGGAGTAATAGGAATCACAGGTACTTCAAAACCAAGCAAGCCACCAACTTGTAAATTCTTAAAAACACTCTTTGTTTGATACATTACATCATATTTTACTTGAGGGGCAATTACAAATCTAGAAACTCCAAGCCAAATTCTTGTATAACCACCATAAGTAAATTTTGTATGTGAAGTATCCTCATAACCAATATTTCCACCAATTTCAGGAGTGATTTGAAAATTCCCCAAATGCACACCAAAAACACTACTTGCAAATAATGTAAAACCAAGTATAATCTTTTTCATTTTTATCCTTTATTGGGTGTTAGAGCTAATTATATCTATTTTTTCTTATTTTTCAAAAATCACAGATTCTGACTTAATATCAACACCATACATAGGTTTTAATGTCACATCATATGCTTCTTGCATAAAACCATCTTTAGTAAGTTTATCTATCTCTTGATCCAACCAATCCAAAAAATCTTTATTGCCCTTTTTTATCGCAGGTGCAATTACCTCTTCATCTCCCAAAACATCAATCCCCACCATAAAAGGTGTATTTAACCTTGCCCATGCAAAAAGTAGAGTATTATCATGGGCCAATGCCACACCTCTATGAGATTTTAATGCCAAAAATGCCTCTGTGTTTTGATCGTATTTTAATAACTCAATTTCAGGATGATTTTTTGTAAAGTAAAAATCTGCTGTAGTCCCCTTATCAACAATAAGTTTTTGCCCCTTTAATTGCGAAATATCTTTGATTTTTCCTTCTTTAGATACCACTCCTAGAGATACTTTCATATAAGGTTTTGCAAAATCTACAACCGCCTCTCTCTCTTTTGTTTTTGTAAAATTTGCCATAATCAAATCTACTTTATTTGATTTTAAAAACTCCACCCTAGCTGCTGCTTCCACGGGAATGAATTCCACCTTTCCTTTTTCACCCAAAAGATCTTTTGCAATCTTTTTAGAAATATATACATCAAAACCATCAAATTCCCCTTGCTCATTCACATACCCAAAAGGTGGTTTATCACTAAAAACCCCTACTTTAAGCACTCCTCTTTTTTTTATATTTTCTAGCATTCCATTTTCTTGATGATCCCCATTTGAGCAACCCCAAAAAAACATACTTGCAAAAATTGCTATTATTATATTAATCTTTTTCATTATATATCCTTTATTAATTTTAATAACAAAAATCAAATTTTACACAAATTATTGAAAATCAAAAATATTTAAAAATCTCTTAATGCGTTCATTTTCTTTTTGCGAAAAAAAATCATCTGGCGCCATATCTGCCAACACCCTCCCCCCTTCAAAAAATAAGATTCTATCCGCAATCAAACTTGCAAATTTAATTTCATGTGTCACGATAATCATTGTCATTCCCTCTTTTGCAAGCTCTAAAACTATATCTAACACTTCTTTTACCATCTCAGGATCCAAAGATGCTGTAATCTCATCTAAAAGCAAAATTTCTGGATTTGTACACAACGCTCTAGCTATCGCTACTCTTTGTTTTTGCCCACCACTCAATTGTTTTGGCATAGCATAAAGCCTATCTTTTAGTCCCATGCGTGCTAAGATTTCCACAGCCTTTTCCTGAACCTCACTTCGTTTTCTTTTTTGCACCTTTAAGGGGGCCAATAAAATATTTTCCAAAACATTCATATGAGGAAAAAGCTCATAATTTTGAAAAACCATACCAACCTTTTGACGCACATCATGCCAATCTTTTTGTAAATTCAAAACTTTTTGATTTAGCAAAATTTCACCACCTTGAATATCTTCAAGCCCGTTCAGACATCTCAAAAAAGTACTTTTCCCACATCCGCTAGGTCCCAAAATAACAACTACTTCACCTTTTTTTACCTGTACATTAATGCCATCTAACACAACATTATGATTTGCATAAACTTTTTTTAAATTTCTTGTCTCCAAAATTATTGACATATTTCCATCCTAATTTTTTATTCGTTTTTCTAATTGCTCACCTAAAAAAGAAAGGCAATAGCACAATAAAAAATAAATCACAAAAATTAATCCATAAATCCAAAAACTTATCATAGGGGATTCTAAACTTTTTGTCTCAATAATCTGCTGCCCTACTTTCAACAAATCCACTACACCAATTAAAGACACCAATGCTGTAGTTTTAATCATACGTGTAAAAAGATTAAGACTTGAGGGCAACAGCTGCAAAACTGCCTGTGGAATCACAATAAAAATTTTTATCTGCATTGCATCTAATCCCAATGCCCTAGCACTCTCTGTCTGATGTACTGGAACTGCACTCATTGCACCTCTTACCAGGTCCCCTGCTTCTGCAATCCCCCACAAACTAAAAACCAAAATACTTGATTGCAATGCCCCTAAACTAAAATATTGTGCAAGACCAAAATACACAACAAATAGCCATGCAATAAGAGGTATGATTCTAATAGCTTCTAGATATAAACGACAAACCCCTCTTATCAATACCCATTTACTCTGCATAAACAAACCAAGTAAAAAACCTCCAACAATAGAAATAAAAATTGCAATAAATGAAATATATAGTGTATTTTTCACCCCCTCAAAAAGGCGAAGCCACACATTAAAATCCCACAAAACCTCCACTATAAAATCCTTTTATATCTTTTTTCAAACCAAAAAAACAATAAAGAAAGTGGCAATAAGACCACTAAATAAATAATAATTAAAACTAGCAATGTCTCTGTAGTTTTATAATAAGTACCAATCAAATCCTTTGTCACAAAAACAATATCTGCCAATGCAATTGCGCTCACCACAGAAGTCTCTTTCAACAAAAAAATCACATTAGCCCCCAAAGATGGTAACGTATAAAGCAAGGATTGAGGAAAAATAACAAAAGTTAGAATCTGCCTTGTACTTAACCCCAATGCTTTAGCACTTTCTATTTGTATTTTAGATACGGCTTCCAAACCAATTCTAAAACTTTCTGCCATATAACTGCCACCCAAAAAAATCAATCCAATAATCGCACAATAATAAGCTTCGATTTTAATACCTACCTGTGCCAATCCGTAGTACAAAAAAAAGAGATGAATTAGTAATGGAGTGTTTCGCGAAAGCTCAATGTAAAATTTTGCAAGACCATAAAAATATTTCACCCTATAAAAAACTATAAAACTAACCAGTAATCCAAGCATAATTGCCCCTAAAATTCCAAAAAAAGAAATCTTTAATGTAAGCAACAATGCTTTCAAAAATAATGGAACATGCGTAACAATAAATGAAAAATCCATTTTTTTAAATCACACCTTGATCAATCATTGCATTAGCAACTTTTCTAAATCCTGCTATATTTGCTCCCATCACCAAATTTGTAGGGTCACCAAACTCCTCTGCAGTTTTTGAAGAATTTATAAAGATATTTTCCATAATACTGCGAAGTTTTTGATCCACTTTTTGAAAATCCCATCTATGCATACTTGCATTTTGTGACATTTCCAAACCACTCACTGCAACACCCCCTGCATTTGCTGCCTTGCCAGGTCCATAGCAAATTTTAGAACGCAAAAATAAATCCATTGCTTCTAATGTTGATGGCATATTTGCCCCTTCGCTCACACATTTACAACCATTTGCAAGCAACATTTTTGCATCTTCTAAATTTAACTCATTTTCTGTAGCGCTTGGAAAAGCTGCAAAGCACGGAAAACTCCAAACTGCATGCGTGCCTTGCTTATATTCTTCTACAGGGATATATTGTACACTTTGTTTTACTCTCTTATATTCCTCTAAACTCATGCGCTTTTGTTCTTTTATCTCCTTAAGAAGTTCTAAATCAATCCCCTCAGAATCATAAACCATACCTCTAGAATCACTCGCAGTAACAGGTTTAGCCCCTAAATGATAAAGTTTTTCTATCGTATAAATTGCCACATTTCCACTTCCCGAAACTGCACATATTTTACCTTCTAAGCCCTCACCCCTAGCCTTTAGCATTTCTTCTGCAAAATATACTGCACCATAACCTGTTGCCTCAGGCCTTACCAAACTTCCGCCCCAATCTAACCCTTTTCCTGTAAATACACCATCAAAACGATTGGTAAGTTTTCTATATTGTCCAAACAAAAACCCAATTTCTCTACCCCCAACACCAATATCTCCTGCAGGAACATCTGTATGTGCACCAATATGCCTATAAAGCTCATTCATAAAAGATTGACAAAATCGCATAATTTCTCCATCGCTTTTTCCCTTAGGATCAAAATCGCTTCCACCTTTTCCACCTCCCATAGCAAGCGTTGTTAAAGAATTTTTAAATACTTGTTCAAAGCCTAGAAATTTTACAATCCCCTGTTTTACGCTAGAATGAAATCTTAACCCCCCCTTATAAGGTCCAATTGCATTATTAAATTCAACTCTATAGCCCCGATTTACCTGTACTCTTCCTTGATCATCCACCCAGGTCACACGAAATCCAATTTCTCGATCTGGCACAATCAAACGCTCTAAAATTGCATAATCTTTATATTTTTTTTCTTTCTCTAATATGGGTCTTAAGGATGTGACAACTTCTTGTACCGCTTGATGAAACTCTAGCTCATTAGGATTTTCTCTTTTTACTCTTTCGATAATAGACTTTATATAATCACTCATCAGCTACTCCTCAAATTCGTTTAAATGTTTTTGATTCTAACAGATTTTTAAGTATTTATAATAAAAAGCCTTATTGTTTAATCATAATCTTAAAAATCTTTTTTTCTTCATCAAATAGCTCAATATACCCTCCATGCGCTTCAACAATCTGTAAGCTTAATGCTAACCCTAAGCCATTTCCCTTAAATTTCGTCGTTTCAAATGGCTCAAATAAAACATTTTTATTCTCAATAGCCCTTCCATTATCTTGTATAAAAAAATATAGCTCATCTTTCTTTTTTTCTGTCCAAATTTTTATCTTCCCACTTTCACAATCCCCATCCTCAATTGCATCAATAGCGTTATAAATAAAATTTTGCAAAACAATGCCCATCAAATCAAAATCAAAATTCACCATAGAATCTATAAAATCATAACGCACAAAAATTTCTTTGGTGTAAGTATATTGATCAACAATCATCATAAGCTCTTGTTGCAAATCCATTAAATAATAATTCTCCCGTGTAATATTTAAACCTCTGGAAAATAGTAAAGTAGCCTTGATTTGCCGCTCTACACGATAAAGCGATTTTTGTAATTCAAAAATAATAGGTTTTGTAGCAGTATCCACCTTTTTTAAAAGTGTCGCGGCAAGCAGAGAAATTGATCCAATAGGATTTCGTATTTCATGGGCTAGATGCGCAGAAATCTGTCCCATAGCTGCCAATCTTTCTTGACGCTTTTGCACAGTAATGTCTGTGGCTGTAATAATTTGCTTATTTTCTAACACATTACCTTGTACCAAATAAGTCTTTTTTTTATAATCAATTTCTTGAGGAAAATCTGAAAGATTTGCCAAAATCTCTTGAAGTTGTTTAGCTTGTGTATTACGATAAAAAATACTGCCATTATCATTAAACACCCAAATTGCTTGGGGCATAATCTCAATAACCCCTTCATACAAAGACTTGTAATCTTTAAACTCTTTTTCTATTCTATAACTTTGTAAAATAAATTCATTAAGTAAATCCAAAAGTTCTTGCTTATCTTTTGCATCAAAACTATTTAATAATTCATTACTAATGACACTTTCTTCCTCGCCAATTTTTTGCTTCATCTTTTTCCCGCCTGCTGTTCTTTCAAGAAATCAAAAAGCAATTGACTATAGCCAAAACTTCCACTTAAATTATTAGCCAAAGTATCTTTATACATACTTTGATAAATCTCATTGCCTGCTTCTTTTGGATAAAGCGGATTTTCAAGTTTTAAAGCGGTATCTAGCAAGGTTTTTAAAATCAAAGATTCAAAAGCATCTGTTTGTTCTTTTAATTTTTCATCACTTGCATTCAGATTTGGTTTTAGATTTTTATTTACCACACTTGCCATCAAACTAGAAGACACATCAACACGCATTAAAGCACCTCAATTTCTGCACTAATTGCACCACTTTGTTTCATTGCACCTAAGATTGAAATCATCGTTTTTGGTTTTACTCCCATTTTTTGCAATGCGCGCACCACGCTTGAAATCGTTGTAGGTTTTCCATTTGCACTAATCAAATTATAATTTGGATTCAACAATGTGTCATTGTCAATTTTTTGAGAATCTTTTTCATCTAAATATTCTTTTGTTACTTTAATTGTCAAATCACCACTACTTACCACCACTGGATGTACAATAATATCCACTCCTGCAACAATTGTTCCAGATTTTTCATCGATGATAATTTTTTCACGATTTGTATAATCAATATTAATTTCTTGCACCAATGCTAAAAATTCAATAATTGACATTCCTCCTGGCTTTAAAACTTTAATAGTTCTAGGATCAATTGCCTTTGCTAACCCCTCGCCAAAAGTTTTATTTAAGATATTTTGTACCTTGATAGCATTTTGAAAATTTGTTTGCTTTAAACTCAAGGTTAAACCATTTTTATTATAAAGATCAAAAACTACTTCCTTTTCCACTGTAGCACCATTACTAATCACACCACTTAACATATTTTCTGAACTTCCTAAAGTCACATTACCCTGTGCAACTGCATAAATATTCCCATCTACCGCACTTAAAGGAGTAAGCACCAAAGTTCCCCCTTCAATAGACTTTGCATCACCAATTGAAGCAATTTGTATATCAAGCTTATCTCCTTGTCTTGCAAAAGGAGGTAATGTTGCAGTAATCATTACAGCAGCAACATTTTTAGATTTAATATCCTCAGGAGAGACTTTAATGTTCATACTCTCTAGCATATTTGCCACAGACTGCATTGTAAATTTTGAGCTTGTTTTATCCCCTGTGCCATTTAAGCCAATTACAAGACCATACCCGATCAAACGATTGTCTCGCACGCCTACAATATTGGCAATATCTCCTATTTTTTCACCAAAAAGACAAAAAATAGATAAAACCATTAAGATTATTTTTTTCATTTCTCCATCCTTGAGAATTTATCTTTGGTATTACCAAGCAATTTTTATTCCATCATACTTTTAATTTCCATTTTTTGCACAACAATTTTTAGATATAATGGTGCACTAAATTTTTTATCAGGATGAATTTTTGAAAAAAATATTTTTTATCCTACTTTGTATCATACAATTTAATTACGCGCAACGCAATGATGCTTTTGAAAAAATCGGAGATGTTTTGACACTTATGCCAATTTTTGTCGGTGTAGTTTCACTAGGAATAGAAGATTATCGCGGATTTGGAGAACTAATGCTTGGAGCAATCAGCACACAAGCTAGTATTGAAATTATCAAAAGAAGTTTTGAATATGCACACAAAAAAGGTTATGATGTTTCTTTCTCCAAACGTCCTTGTTGCGAAGATTATAAGGGGATGCCTAGTGGACATTCTGGAGGCGCTTTTAGTGCTGCAGCTTTTGTTTACTATCGCTACGGCTGGAAACCTGCTATCCCCATCACTCTTCTTGCAATCACAACTGCAGCTTCAAGAGTACATGCAAGAAAACATACAATATGGCAAGTTATTACAGGAGGAGCAATTGCATGGAGTTTTGGATGGCTTTTTACCTCAAAATATAAACCTAAAAATAAAAATCTCGTGTTTTTACCTAGTATAGGAGTAGACAAATTGGGCGGTACAGAGTACAGCGCCACAATCAAATATAGTTTTTAACTATTTGCACATTTTGCGCAAACACCAATAAACATTGCATTCATATCATGAATTTTATAATCTGTAGCATTACTGCATTCATTAAGTACACTTTCAACATCAAAATACACATCCTCAAGCTTACCACATTTTTCACAAGCTACATGAAGATGTTTTTCGCATGCTAATTCATATTTTTGTTTTTGAGAAGGAACTTTTACCTCCCTTAAAATATTTGCCTCATGTAACGAAGCGATGTTTTTATAAATTGTCGCTAAAGAAATTGATGGATAATCTTTTTTAATTTTTTCATAAATTTCTTCAATTCCAATATGTCCACTTTGATAAATCGTACTCAATATGGCCATTCTCTGTGGAGTTACTTTAAGTTTTTTTGCTTTCAATTGCGTCTCGAAATTCATATGATTTCCTTATGTGCTAAATTTAAAAATACTTACAGAACTAAAGAATAAAACTTTAACGAAACTTAACAACTCTCTTATATACCTGCCATCAAAAACAGGTGCGTGATTTTATCATTTTTTTTGTAATTTTTTATATTTTTTTATGTTAGAATCTAAATTATTGGACATTTTATCTGTTTTCAATGCATACTTTGAGTTCTATGAAATATATAAATATTATTAAATTTTAATTACCAAAAAAATCAAAAAAAAGATTAAGGAAGAATAATGTTTGATACATTAGGAAGTACTTTTAGAAATGTTGTAGGAAAAATACGTTTTAACGATGATGAAAAATCTCTTTCTAGAGCATTGGACGAGTTAAAAAAATCTTTATTAAAAAATGATGTTCATCATAAAGTGACTAAAGAAATTATTCAACAAGTAGAAAGTCAGACAAAAGCAAAGGGTATTGGTAGACAAAACTTTTTAGATTCTTTGCAAAATGCAATTCTATCTATCTTACAAACTAGTAAATCCTATGGCTTTGTTTTTGCAAATAAACCTCCCACTACAATTCTTATGGCAGGACTTCAAGGAAGTGGAAAAACTACAACTAGCGCAAAACTTGCAAATTATCTCAAAATAAAAAACAAAAAAGTTTTACTTGCAGCCTGTGATTTACAAAGACTTGCAGCTATCAAACAACTCAAACAACTTGGCGAACAAATTGAAGTAGAAGTTTTTAGCATTGAAGAAAACCACGATCCTATCTCTATCGCAAAACTCGCCAAGCAAAAAGCCATTGAATCACATTTTGATGTACTAATTATCGATACTGCTGGACGTTTAGCAATTGATGAAGACCTTATGCAAGAACTACAACAAATCAAAGAGGCAATTATTCCTGATGAAATTTTTTATGTTGCAGATTCTTTAAGTGGTCAAGATGGAGTAAGGACTGCAGCAAGTTTTAATGAAAAGTTAGATCTAAGTGGGGTAATTCTAAGTAAATTCGATAGTGATAGCAAGGGGGGTATAGCACTTTCCATTGCTTATCAAATTGGTATTCCTTTGCGTTTCATTGGAACGGGGGAAAAGATTCCTGATTTTGATATTTTTATTCCCGATCGTATTGTTTCAAGATTAATGGGAGCAGGAGACATTGCTTCTCTTGCAGAAAAAACAGCTAGCATTATTGATCAAAAAGAAGCTAAAACACTCACCAAAAAAATTAAAAAAGGGCAATTTACTTTTATGGATTTTATTGCTCAAATTGAAAATATCAAAAAACTTGGCTCAATGAGTTCAATTATCTCAATGATTCCAGGGCTTGGTGGAATGGCAGGGGCGCTCAAAAATGTAGATCTTGATAATTCCATAGAAATTAAAAATATCAAAGCTATGGTAAATTCTATGACCCCAAAAGAAAGAGAGAATCCTGACTTGCTTAATGGAAGTAGAAGAAA
The DNA here is from genome assembly GCF_021300615.1 of Helicobacter anatolicus. Classification (NCBI taxonomy): domain Bacteria; kingdom Pseudomonadati; phylum Campylobacterota; class Epsilonproteobacteria; order Campylobacterales; family Helicobacteraceae; genus Helicobacter; species Helicobacter anatolicus. The sequence goes on along the minus strand of NZ_JAJTMY010000001.1, from coordinate 100,911 downwards.
ACGCATTGCACAAGGTTCGGGTCTTGAAGTTAGTGATATCAATCGCCTCATTAAACAGTTTGACAATGCTGCAAAAATGGCAAAAAAATTTTCTAACAAGGCAAGCATGCAAGAATTAATGAGTATGATGGGGCAAATGCAAAACTTTAAAAGATAATCTAAAACACAATGTTTTTGTGTATAATAACGCATCAGATAATTTTAATTTTCAAAAATACAGGAGTTTTTAATGGCTACAGTAATTAGATTGACAAGAATGGGAAGAAAGAAAAAACCTTTTTATCGCATCGTAGTTACAGATTCTAGAAAAAGACGTGATGGTGGCTGGATTGAATCTATTGGTTTTTACAACCCTTTATTAGAAAATACATCTGTAAAAGTTAATGAAGAACGTTTAAACTACTGGAAAAGCGTAGGCGCCAAAATGAGTGAACGCGTAGAAAAACTTACAAGCAAGTAAGAATCTCTACTATCTTATACCTTTTATGATTGAAGACTTTCTTACCGAATACACAAAAAAGATTGTCAAAAACCCAGAGCGTGTACGTGTATCCAAAGAAAAAACAACCGACGGATACGACTTTGTTATTTTTGCTGCCACGGAAGATATAGGAAAAATTGTTGGTAAAGATGGCAAGATGATTGCCTCTATCAAAGCTTTTATATCAGGATGCAAGGCAAAAAATGGTTTGAATTACAAGGTAATGGCTAAAGCAATCCATGAAGAGCAATATTCAAAATAATATTCAAAACACGCTTATAGAAGTTGCAAGGCTTGGAAAAAGTGTTGGTCTACATGGTGCAATGAAATGCCATATTCTTACAGATTTTCCAGAGATTTTTCAAACCAACACTACTTTCTTTGCCACTTCCATGTCCTCATTTCACAAAAATACCACATCTTTAACCCTAAAAAGTTTTGATTCAAAAAAACAGCTTATTATATTCCATGAAATCACGACACCAGAATCTGCAAAAACTCTTACCAATTGTATGCTAAGCTGCTCCATTGAAGACACAAAAAAATATTGCCATCTTAATAAAGATGAGTTTTTTTGGTTTGATATCATAGGGTGTATGGTTTTAGAAAATAATGAAAAATTAGGAAAGGTTACAGATATCCAACGAATCACAAATACAGATTTTTTAATTATTCAAACTGATGAAAAACTCTGTAAACAATATACAAAAACCTTTTTAATCCCCTATATTAATCAATTTATTTTAACAACAGACATCACAAATAAAACCATACAAACACAAAATGCAAAAGCCATTTTAGAAGAAAGCTAATGCATTTTCATTTTTTTACCCTATTTCCCAATCTCATTACTCCCTATTTTGAAGAATCTATTCTTAAAAAAGCAAGAGAAAATGACCTTATCCATATAAAAGTAACAAATCTCAGAAATTTTTCTACAAACCCCTATCTTAAAGTAGATAACACACAAATTGGTGGAGGCGCTGGACAAGTTATAGATTTTGAAATCCTACATAACGCTCTCTCTCCTATTCAAAACACGCATCATATTATTTTTTTAACCCCATGTGGAAAACTCTTTAATAACCACGATGCCAAACGCCTCAGTCAGAAAAAAAATATTGCTTTTGTTTGCGGTCGTTATGAGGGCTTTGATGAAAGGGCTATTGAAATGTATGCGGATGAAGTATTGTGTATCGGGGATTTTATCCTCACAGGAGGAGAACTTGCGGCACTTTGTCTTTGCGATAGTATTGCAAGACAAATTCCCCGTGTTTTAGGAAATCAAGAATCATTATCTGGGGAAAGTTTTGAAAAAAATCTTCTTGAAGCACCGGTTTTTTCAAAAACTAAGATAAAATTACAAAAAAATAAATTTTTTTATACTCCTTCAGAGTATTCAAAGGGAAATCATAGTATAATGCAAGGTTTAAAGCTGGATTTATCTCTGGCAAAAACTAAGTATTTTAGACCAGACTTATTTCAATTACAGAAATTTTACAACAAGGGTGAAAGATGAAAAATAGATATATCGAGAGTTTTGAAAGAACTCAAATCGGTGAGAAAAAAGCTCCTCAATTCAAAGCGGGCGATACCTTAAAGCTAGGTATTCAAATCAAAGAAGGTGAAAAAACTCGTATTCAGAATTTTGAAGGTTTATGCATTGCTGTTCGTGGAAATGGTGTAGATAGAACTTTTACAGTTAGAAAAATGGGTGCTAACAATATTGGTGTTGAAAAAACCTTCCCGTTATACAGTGCCAGCTTAGATAGTATTCAGGTTTTAAGAATCGGTAGAGTAAGAAGAGCAAAACTCTATTATCTAAGAGATCGAAAAGGTAAAGCTGCTAGAATTAGAGAGCTTAGAAAATAATTATCTCCTTTCCATACATTCATCAATTCTGGTGAATGTATTTTGTATTTTTACAATCTAAAAAATATAGTCATAATACCAACTAAATTGAGACAATCAGGAGATTTATCAACTTAAATCCACAATAAAGCACTAATTTATCAATAAATACTATCTTTAATATTTTAGATGATTAAAGAAAAAATTGTTGCAGAATTTAAACTCAAAAAAAATAACAATAAAATAAATTCCTCTTTAACTTATTTTAATTTTTATAGATTTTTTTATTAATAGTTTTATGTTATGCAAAGATATTTAATTATCAAATTCATACATCCCTACATACTTTGTATTTGAAATATACTCACAAAGCATGATTATTTTTATTACATAGCCAAAAACAAAAACCACATCACATCAATACATTTTACATTAATAATAAACTCTATTTCATCTACAAAAATACCCTATCAAGTAAGGTAAATTTAAAAATCTTTAAAACTATTTAAGATGTAATAATTGTCTAATAAATACAAAAAAAATATAGTCTAGAAAATGTGCCAGCTTTAATAATGAAAGCTTTTTATACATAGCCCTCATAATGTTCTTCTTTAAAAGTCTCTTGTGTTAATGGATTGACCATATAAACGACCTGAGCACCATCGTCATTATTATAGTGTTTGCTAAAAACATTGTAAATAACCTTATCTGTGTCTTTTGTTTTAAAGCTGAAAAATCCCATTTCTTATCCTTTCTTATTCTTTAATTCTTTTTCTAGTTTTCTTAAACGAAGTTCATTTACACTAAGCCAACCTGCTAGAATTATGATTAAAATAAAATCTAAGCTCATATTACTCCTTTTTTTTGATAAAATAAACTAAAGATGAAAAAGTAAGCCCTATCTCTAGGGCTTTGTCTAACTTACTAAGAGTTTGACTATTGCCATTATGTAAAAGGCGATTTGCAAGATTGTCGCGATCAATCTTAACTTTTTCATCTTTTACCTCCTTTTATAATTTCATAAGTTAGTTATTTGCTAACTTATGTAGTAATAATATCATTTTGCTACTTAAAATAAGCTTAAAAAATATAGATATTTAATCAATCTTTATTTTTTTCTTAGCATTATGCTATAATATTCTTTTTATTAAAGGAATAAAATGCAAAGGAATAAAATGCAAGATTATATTAATAAAGATGAATTTTTAAAACTTTTAAAATTAGCCAACTTGAATAAAAAGCAATTGGCTGAAATTAGTGGAATCCCTTATGCAACAATTAATAATTGGGGTTATCGCACACCTTACCCAATTTTTGTTAGGTTCATGCTGGAAAACTACATTAAAACTAAAGCTTGTAATATTGATGATGAAATCATCATAAAAGCTAAAAAATATGATGAGTTAATGCTTTTTTTGAAGGAGCAAAATGAAAAATCTTAGGAGATGAGAATACTTCCTCTCTTAAGACCCCTTTTTAATGATTAAGCTATCAAGCTTTAATATCTTAGCTCCTGCAAGACAAAGCACGGATAAATCTAGTGCTTCATTTCTCTCTCTTACCTTTTGAAAAGAATAAGTATAATACCCGCTTTTTGTTTTGATTTTTGTAAGTTTTTCTGCGGTTAGCTCTTGAAAATAATCCATGTCATAGCTCATAGGATAATGACAATATCCCGCTCCTATATCTTTAATTCTAAGTAATCTTAAAAGCTCACTTTTTCCTGCATAAGTTCCTATGGAATAAAGTTTCACTCCTTTTTGTATTTCCTTTGGTTTATTTACAAAATCTTTTTTCTTTTCACTCTCACTAGCACCTTTAGTTGCAAAAAATCGTTTATCAAGTTTTACAAAACTATACACCCTCTGGGCTTTATCCCCACTATCAATTAAACAAACAGAGGAAATCATCTTTCTTCCAGTCTTTGTATAAAAAGGTTTTTTAAGCTCTCTATAGCATCTCTCCCACACAGCACTCTCATCAGTATTGCCCATTAATCTTACATGCTCCACTCCCCAGTTCTCATATCCTAGTCCAAAGCCTTTAAATTCAATTTCAATTCTATCGCCTTGTATATCTACTCCCGCAGTAATAAATATAATATCATCTGGCAGTTCTGTGGGTTTATAATCTTCTCTTCTTTTATAAAGCTCTACATCTTCAAGCTTAATGCTTGGTGGCTCAAAGCTCTCAGCCAAAATAGTGTTTTTAAATACTTGCATTTTATTGATATTGTCTTTGCTTTCTAAAAAGTCTTTTACAATCTCACTCATTTTAAAAAATGGTGAGTAGATAGCATTAAGAAAAAATCCTACTTTTTTACTCTCTTTTTCCCTCTCCCACCTTCCTTTACTTACTGCTTTATTTTTTTCTTCTTCACTCCATAACTTCTCACATTCAATGCACATATATCTTGCAGTATCAATCAAATGCTCTCCTTTAGTATCTTTCTCCCATTTAATTTGACTAAAGATTAAGGTTTGATAGAATTTACAATAAGGGCAGGGCACATAATAACGCCTTTTATCACTTCCTTCAAACTCTTTTTCAATGACACTACTTCCTGTAATTGTGGGGGTGCTAACTTTAATGATTTTTCTATTATAAAAAGTGTTGGTTCTTTTTTGTGCTAGATCAATACTATGACCTTCTTTGGTTATTTCACATCTATCCACCTCATCAACGATTAAAACGCGTATGGGCTTACTTGCCAATTTGCTAGGGCTATTGCTTCCTACTAATGCAAGGTTGCCACCTTTAAAATTTTTTAATAAAATCGTATTGTTAGAATCCTTGTTGTAAATTAACTCCCTTAATTCTTTAATATCTCTAAACATAGGTGCTAATCGTCTTTTAGAATAATCTTCTGCAATATCTTCTGTGGGCAATAAAAAAAGAATGGTGGCGGGGTCTTGATGGATAAAGTAACCTAATGTGTTATTTAATATTTCACTTTTGCCAAGTTGTGATGCCCACATTAAAACAATCTCTTGATTTTCTTCATTGCTTATTTCTTCCATCACTTCTTTTTGATAAGGCAATGCTTTAAACCTTCCAAAATGTGCAGAGCTTTCTTGGCTAAGAATTCTATATTTCTCACTCCACTCTAATAAATTTAAACGCGGTTTGATAAAAATACTATTGCAAAATATTTGTATTAATTCCATAGCCTTGTTCCTGCCTCTTTGCTGTTTTATTTTAATATAGTAAAAAGGCAATTATTTCTTCTAGCTTTATTCTTCCTGTAATTTAAAATTACTAATGATTAATTCAATAGCTCTCTTTCTTTTCCCTGTGTTATTGCTTAATGTTCTGTCTATGGTGATTGTTTTAAAATAATAATCCTTATAAAGCTCTCTTATCATTTCATTATCCTCATAGCTTAGCATAAACCTCCCTTTAATGTTTTTTAATAATTCTGCTAATTCTTTATGTTCTTTTATTCCAAAGCCAGTGTCATAATATTTCTCTGTTCCAACATAAGGCGGGTCTAAATAAAATAAACTATAATCTCTATCATATTGTTTAATGATTTCATCAAAGCTTTTATTTTCAATAGTTACTCTTCTTAATCTTTCACTATACTTTTTAAAATCTTTTGCTAAATTCCTCACACATGTTTCTGCAAATGTGGTCTGGTTACAGCCAAAGGTATTTTTTATCCTATAATAAAACTGCATGGCTCTATCAATATCACCTCTTATTTCATATTCGCCTCTTTTTATGCGATTGAAAATTTCTCGGCTTTTTAGCTCCATTTTTAGTTTTTCTCTCAAGGTTTCTGGGTGATTTTTAATCACTTGATGCAAATTAATTAAATCCCCATTTATATCATTAATAATTTCTCTTTTAGCTATTGGCTTTCTATAAAGCACATTTAATGCTCCTCCAAATACTTCAATATACATTTTATGCTCTGGCATTAATTCCACTATCTTTTTTGCTAATGCACTTTTTCCACCAACCCAGCCAAATGGTGCTCTTAATGTTGTAGGGGTCAAATCTCTTACTCCATCTTTTTTTGCTTAATTGTCTGATAATTTTTCTAAGTTTTTTTGCACCCTGCCTCTTTGCTTTTTTTATTCTAATATAAAAGCTCTAAGGCATTAATGCTATTCTTTGGCTTGGGGGGGGGTTAGTCTTATTTGTTTGCTTTATTTTATTGTTTTTTGCTCCTTATAGTTAAAAAAACAACTTGTAAAATCAAAACAAATATTAAAATATTTTGGACTAAATCTACCATTTTCACTCTCCTTTGGTATAATTTAAAAAGGTTAAGAGATGAGCGGGGGAACTCTCCCCCTTTGCCCCTTTGCTTACTTTGATTTTTTCTTAGCTTCTCGTAAAATTATGAAAAGCTGTATCAAAGCAGAGGCTAAACCGATGATGGCGGTTAAAAACTCCATCTTTTAACTCCTTTCTTTTATTTCAAAAGTTATTTTGATTAACTTTTGATAATACAATTATATAATAAAAACGACTAAAAATCAAGTAAATGTTATTTAAAATAAATTATTATATAAAAAAGGTTAGCTAAAATATCTACGCCTTAATAAAGGTAAGGCATCGGCAGAAGTGCTTATTTATCCTGTCTTGTAAGATTAATTAAGATTTCTTTTAATGCTCTAAATTCTTTTAATTCTTGTTCTTGCTCTTTAACTTTTTTAAGCAAATTGATACTAGCTTCAATTTGGTTGCTAATTTTATCAATACTTAAGGCTGTTTTTATGCTAGGTTCAGTCATTCCTATCAGCTCACCCAATTGCTTATAAGTTAGTCCTTGCTCCTTGCAAAAGTCTTTTATCTCTTGTGCTGTCACTTCTTTACTCCTTTGTTTCACTATTATTATTTTATCTAAAAATAGCCTTGAATCTTTTTTCCATTTTTTCATAATTTTGCCAGTATATTAATTTGCGTTCAAACTTGTTTTTTATTCCTTTATAAATAGAGTGGCGATTTTCTATATCATGTTCTTCTGAAGCTTTTTCAGCAAATAGTAGACAATCAGTTTTATCAAAACAAATTATGTCGTAATCTTTTGCTAGGATTTTTTTAAGTTCTCTTAGTTCTTTATTGCTTAGCTTTCTTTTAAGCCCTTGTGTATTCTTCACTCTATCTAAATCATATTGTAATGCTTTGATTTTATTTTGATATTTTTCTTTTTGTTGTGCTAGTTGGGATTTGTAACCTAAACTTTGATGCAATGCTAGTTTCTTGATGTTTTCTTGCTCTAAAATTTTTAAGCGTTTTTCCATCTCATTAAAGGCTTTGATAAACTCTATTTTAAATTTATAAGCCTTCTCTCCTGTAAATCCCATTACAAGCAAAGAAAAACCATCGCGGGTAAGATTATAGCAAGGTCTTAACTCTCCTTTTTTGTCTTTAATTTTAACCGCCACAAAATTGTGGTGGTTAAAATTATCTTTTGGTAAATTTTTAATGGCTCTTAAAATAATATCGTGTCGTTTTTCAAAAACTTCAGCTATTTGTAAAGAGTTGGCAAAAATCTCATCACCAACAACTTCAAAAGATACATTTACATTGTTTATAGAGATTAAGGTATTCATTTTTTAAGCTCCTTAATTTCCTTATGTAATTTATTAACTTTTAATGTCAAACCTAAAACCAATACCGCTAAAATTAGGGTTAAAATACTTTGTAACACAATAGCTCCCTTATGGTATAATTAAAGGACGAGTTAAACAATATACAAAAGGTGGGGCAACCTGCCCCCTTAGCTTACCCTTTGTTTTTTGCTGTGATAATTGCCGTTATCAAGCAAATTATGGCTGTTAGCAAGTTGATAAGGTTCTCTGCTAATTCCATTGTTTAACTCTCCTTTCTATTTTTATTTCAAAAGTTGAAGCTATCAACCTTTGATGTTAAAATTATAACAAAATTTAAACCTAAAGTCAATAAAAAAGCTTATTATTTTAAAATATTTTATAAAAAAAGTTGAAGAAAACAACCAGCCAAAAAATTGGCTCGTTAAATTATTTTAAGTCTAGTAGCGTTTTTAGTGTGTTTTTAAGATTATCCATTTCTTTTAATTTTAACTTCAAATCTCTATTATCTATAAGTAGCTTTATGGATTTTTCTAAATTTTCGCTAATTTTCCCTGTTGTTAATATACTTTTTAAAGAACTCTCACTATACCCTATCAGATCACCCAATTGCTTATAAGTTAGTCCTTGCTCCTTGCAAAAGTCTTTTATCTCTTGTGCTGTCACTTCTTTGCTCCTTTGTTTCACTATTATTATTTTATCTAAAATCCCTAAGTCTCTTTTTTAATCCTCTTCTTTAATTTCTTTATCATCCTCTATCCCTTCTTTTTCTAGTGCTTGTTTTTCTAAAAATAAATTAGCCTTTATTTCATACTCCCTAGGGTCTTTAAGTTCGTTTAAAATCTTTTCTACTTCAATATTAAGGAGCTTCTCTGTTTCTTTTGTGATTTTTGTTTGGGATTTTATTGTGTGAGGAAGGGCATAGAGTTTATTTGATATTGTCACAGCAATATCTTCTAATTCTTTTGCAATGGTAGTAATGTGGATTAATTCTCCTTGCTTTTCTTTTAGTGTAAGTTCTTTGAGCTTAGCATCGGCTAATTCTCTTCTTGCTTTTATTTTTCCATAATCGCTAGTTTTACCTTCATTTTCTAATTTATATTCAATATAAGCTTTGATATTCTTTGGTGCATCCCACTCATTTTTGTTTTCTTTTTTTAATATTCCTTGTTTCTCTAAATTATAAATGTGCCTTTCTGTAAGGCTTAGAAGTTCCCCTAGTTCTTTGGTAGTAAAAATCATACTTTTTCAAGCTCTAATAAAAATAAAAGATTACATATTGCATGGGCTAGGTGTGGATATTTACTTTCATTATCAAAGTATTCACCACTTCTATAAGCTTCTATGTGTCTATAAGTTGCACTCAGCATTCTTTTATAATCTTCTTTTTTAGAATTCCTCCAATTTTCTTCAGCATATTTATTTGCTCCATAAGTTAAAACTCCAACAACTTTTTTTAATGCTAAGGGGGGCAATAAGTGATATTTTAATTTTTCATGATCTAACTTCATAAAATTATTATTTTTTAATAGCTCTTCTTTTTGTTCCATAGTTGGTGCATCTTTAAAAAACTCTTCAAAATCTTTATTCATTGTTTGCTTCCTTAGGTGATTTGGATTATTTTATTTTCATTTGTTTTTCTATGATTTTTTTAAAGCTTATGCTTTTGTTTTTTGCTTTGTAATGAAGGGCATTTGCTTTATTTTTATCTTTATTCTTATTATCTTGTTTTTCTATCTTATAGATATTTTCTATAATTTGTATTTTTTTAACCATCAAAGCTCTTTTAAAATGGCATGGAATCTACATCAATAATGGGTAGTTCTTCTTGTGATACTTTAAAAATATCTTTGAGATTAAAGAATAATGGTGGATATTCTTTATTGATAGATTCTAGTTTTAATAATTCTCCCTGTAAAAAACATTCTTTTACAAAAACTCCATCAATAGTATTAATGGCATAAACTTTTCCATTTTTTATACTTTTTTCCATTTTATCACAAAATACTATGCTTTCATTATTAATTAATGGGTCCATGCTATCACCTATATATTCATTGAAAAAAATAAAATAAATAAAATATCTTTAGAATATACTCATTTAGGCGATTTATGATAGTTTTATGGTTTTTTTGTGAGTTTGAAGTAATATTAATGGCCGGGAGAGAGGGATTCGAACCCCCGGAGGTGTGACCCTCAACGGTTTTCAAGACCGCCGCTTTCAACCGCTCAGCCATCTCCCGAAATTTCGTAATACATGAATTATGGAGGCGACACTCGGACTTGAACCGAGGATCGAGGCTTTGCAGGCCCATGCCTTACCACTTGGCTATGTCGCCATCCTATTATAAGTGGTGCCCGGGGCCGGACTTGAACCGGCACGGAAGCAATATCCGAGGGATTTTAAGTCCCTTGTGTCTACCAATTCCACCACCCGGGCAAAAATAACTTTATCAGAGTAAAAACTTGAAAATAAAATGGAGCGGGAAACGGGGATCGAACCCGCGGCCCCAACCTTGGCAAGGTTGTGCTCTACCACTGAGCTATTCCCGCGACTTATAACTATCAAATTTTTTTATTGTAGAGTGTAATTTTAGCAATGCATTGTAAAAAAATCAAGAAAAAAACAAAAAAAAATTGAAAAATTATTTATAATAAACAAAATAACATAAATTAAGGAGTAATATTTTGGAATTTCAACCTTACCCTTTTGAAAAAATTCAACAACTCATCTCTCCTATCGTGCCCAAAAAGCCAGTTGTTAAACTCACAATTGGCGAACCACAATTTGAAACCCCTCAAACTATTCAAGACGCCCTCAAACAAAATACCCAAGATCTACGCTACTACCCCAAAAGCAAGGGAGAGGAGTTTCTCCACACTGCAATCAAAAATTTTATCTCACACCGCTACAATATTTTTTTAGATTCCACGAATCTGATTCCCACATTTGGCACGAGAGAGGTTTTATTTAATTTTCCACAATTTTTTCTCTCTCAATTTCAAAATCCAATCATGGCATATCCCAATCCTTTCTATCAAATTTATGAAGGAGCAAGTATTGCCAGTAAAGCAAAAACAATCTTGATGCATCTTGAAGCAAAAAATTACTTCAAACCCAAACTAACCCCACAAGAAATGCAACAAGCTCATCTTGTTATTTTAAATTCACCAAATAACCCCACAGGAAGTACATTAGAACTTAAAGAATTGCAACAATGGATAGAATATGCTTTAGAATACGATTTTGTATTACTCAATGATGAATGCTATAGTGAAATCTATCAAAATACCCCGCCTGCTGGGATCCTAGAAGCCTCCTATTTGATGGGCAATAAAAAATTTAAAAATATTCTTAGTATTAATTCAATCTCAAAACGCCTTTCTGCTCCAGGACTAAGAAGTGGTTATATCGCGGGAGATGCAAAGATCTTGCAATCCTATGCCACTTATCGCACCTATTTGGGTTGTGCAATCCCCACCCCTCTACAAAAGGCGGCAAGTATCGCATGGCAAGCCCACAATGAAGCAGAAAAGATTCGAAAAAAATATGCACAAAATCTAAAAATTGCTCAAGAAATTTTTCCTAATTTAGAAATATCCCCCTACACTTTTTATCTTTGGTTAGAAGTAGGCAATGATTTAGAGTTTTGCAAAAAACTTTATGAAAAAGAAGGGATTTTAGTATTACCAGGGAGTTTTTTGGGTAGGGAAAATAACAAAAAAGAAAATATAGGAGCGGGATATGTTAGAATTGCACTTGTTTATGAATCACAAATTTTACAACCTGCTTTAAAGACTTTAAAAAATTTTTTAGATAAAGGACAATATTGAAACTGATTAAGAATCTAAAAATTCATCTCATTGGCATTGGCGGTATTGGAATTTCAGGGATTGCAAGATATCTTAAGGCACAAGGAGCCATTATTAGTGGCAGTGATATTGCAGAAAACAAGCTAATCCAAGACCTCAAAGATCAAGGAATACAAATCACTATTCCTCACAATCCTGATGCCATCACCAATCAAGACCTTATTATCCATTCTGCAATCATCCAAGAAGACAATATAGAAATCCTAAGAGCAAGAGAAAAAAAAATCCCTATTGTTTCAAGAAAAGATGCATTACAACTTATCTTGGGGCAAAAAAAAGTAGTTAGTGTTTGTGGGGCACATGGCAAAAGTACTACAAGTGCAATGCTTTGTAGTGTTTTTAATCACTATGGTGCAATTATCGGGGCAATTAGCAAAGAATTTAATTCTAATGTTAGAGATACAAAAAGTGAAGGTATTGTCTTTGAGGCTGATGAATCTGATAGAAGTTTTTTGAATTCCAATCCTTATTATGCCATCGTTACCAATGCAGAACCAGAACATATGCAAAGCTATAATTATGATCTCAATCTTTTTTATCAATCCTATGAAAACTTTTTAAACTCTGCAAAAATATCCTGCATTAATAGTGATGATCCTTTTTTATCTACCTTACCACAAGAAAAATACCTTACCTTCTCCCCTAAAAATGATATCAAAGATATAGAGTTTTTCCTTCATGATGATGAACCTTATTGTCGTTTTAATCTAAAAGATTTAGGTATTTTTGAAGTATGGGGATTTGGTGAACATACCGCAAGTAATGCTGCCCAAGCAATCCTTATTGCACTTCAAGAGATGGATATAGAAACAATTAGAAAAAATCTCAAAAATTATCGTGGAATCAAAAAACGCTTTGATATCATCCAAAAAGATAATCCTTGTATTATTGATGATTATGCGCATCACCCTACAGAAATTATTGCTACACTTAAAGCTGCTAAAATTTATGCAAACCTTAAATCCTATAAAAAAATCACAGCGATTTGGCAGCCGCATAAATTCTCAAGACTAAGAGATAATCTAGAAGCCTTTCAAGAATCTTTTGAACTTTGCGATACACTAATTATCCTACCAACTTGGTGTGCAGGTGAGGAAGAAATATTTTTTGATATGCCACAACTCTTTGCAAAATATCACCCCATTATGGCCACACACATTAAGAAGCAAGAGCAAAAAATTCTAATCTATCATCACAAAAAACTTATAAAAACTCTTGATAACGACCTTGTAATAGGACTAGGTGCTGGAGATATTACCTATCAACTCAGGGGAGAAAAATAATGGCTCTACTACCTATTGTAATTGTAATTTTTACCGCTATTTTTTTATTGTTTTTCATTCTCAAAGATTTTGGCATGATCAATAAAAAACAAAAGATTCTTAGCGGTATCACGCTTTCAATTTTTGGTGTTTTTATCGGGTATTATGCTTACAACAAAAGTCAGTTAGATCAAAAAGCCTATCTTTTACAAATGAATTTTTTAAGAGGCGAGGATATTATTTGCGAAAATACCATAGTAAATGCTAAAGACTTTAACCTTGTCACAGGCACACTTACACTAATTGGTAAAGAAAAAACTCCTGCAAAAAATCTTATTTTTTCCCTACAAGATTGCAAACGTGCACCAAACAAAGAATCTAAGCAATATGAAAATCAAGAACTCCAAGAACAATTAGAAAAAGAATAATATGCAAAATCATCTTATTACACAACTTGATTTACAAGACTTCATTCAAAAATTCACCATGCTTTTTGCAAGGCAAAAAGACTTCACATTAGAGGGAGATAAAAATCAATTTTTTCATTATATCAAAGAGTTAGATTCTATTAATTTTACACCTCCTCCAAGGATTGAAAACCTTGATTCTTCTTTACAAATTATTAAAAAATTTGGCATACTCAAATTACAAGAAATCTTTGAATTTATCAAAATTATCCGCTACTTCATCTATCTTAAAAAACATACAGAGATACAAAAAACACAATACCTAAATAATTATCTACAAAAAATCCAGCTTCCTGATTCTCTTCTTGAGATTAGCAAATATTTTGAAAAAGATGGGAAGATTAAAAATGGAATTTTTGAAGAGCTAGATAGCCTGGAGCTCTCCTTAAAAAGACAAAAAACAAATATGCAGCAAGCCTTGGAACTTCTTTTGCACTCTTCCAAACTAGCTCCATATTTAGTAGATTCTCAAATCCATTTTATCGATCAAACTCAAACCCTGCTTGTAAAACCCGGTTATCAAAGTGTGATTACTGGTGTAGTTTTGCAACGCTCTCACAATGGTTTTTTTTATCTCCTCCCCGAAGAAATTAAAAGCATCTATCAAAAAATTCAAGAAATAGAAAATCTTATTGAAGAAACCCTTTTTACAATCTGTAAACAAATTTCCCTAGTTTTCAATAAACATATATTATTCTTGCAGTTCATTAATAAAGAATTTGATAAAATTGATCATATACAAGCAAGAATCTTTTTTGCCAAGGAATTTAATTTAAATTTCATATTACCACAATATAAAAACACCCACATTGTCTTAAAAGATTTTTCCCATCCAGTTTTGGCAAATCCCAAACCCATTTCCATAGATTTCAACAAGCAACTTTTACTTATCACAGGGGTAAATGCGGGTGGTAAAACAATGTTATTAAAATCCTTACTTAGTGCGGTTTTTTTATCCAAACATCTTATACCCTTTAAAATCAACCCTCATTATTCTCAAATTCCGCATTTTAAAAATATTTTTGCAATCATTTCTGATCCACAAAATAGCAAAAACGATATTTCCACTTTTGCAGGAAGAATGCTAGATTTCTCCCATATTTTACAAGAAAAAGAAATGTTACTTGGAGTAGATGAGATCGAACTAGGAACTGATGCTGATGAAGCTGCAAGTCTTTATAAAGTGATTTTAGAAAATTTACTCACAAAAAATGCAAAAATTATCATTACTACACATCATAAAAGATTAGCTGCATTAATGGCAAATGATTCTAGAATCCAACTTTGTGCTGCAATTTATGATGAAGAAAAACAAAAACCTACTTTTAATTTTCTTTATGGGAGTATTGGTAAAAGCTATGCATTTGAAACTGCAAAACGCTACAAAATTCCGCTAAATATTATCGAAGAAGCAAGGAAAAACTATGGGCAAGACAAAGAAAAACTCAATGTACTAATCGAAAAATCCGCACAACTAGAAATTAATTTACAACAAAAAATTAAAGAATATGAGGAAAAAATTGCCCTTTATAATAAAAAACAAGAAGCTTTGCAAGATTTAAAACAGCAATATATTAATGATTTTACTAAAGAAAAAAATACTCTGCAAAATACCTACAATCAAGCTCTAAAAGCCCTAAAACTAGAGCTCAAAGATAAACAAACTAGCGATATTCATCGTAATATCAACCATGCAAATAAAATTCTAAACTCCCTAAAAATCCAAACTACACAAGAAACTAAGCCCAGAGAACTATCCATAGGCCAACGCGTAAAATATAAAACAAGCAAAGCTACAATCCTTTCTATTTCCCAAAAACAGGTCCTTATTGAGCTTGATGAAGGCATGCGCCTAAAAGTCCCTCCTTACCAACTCAAACCCATTGGAAAGGAAGCCACTACTCCAAAAAAAAGAATTCATATTCCCATGCCAAAAACCTCACATGTACATTTGGATTTACATGGATTACGCGCTGAAGAGGCATTAGAAAAGCTAGATAAATTCCTCTCTGATAGCCTTTTATCAGGATTTGATGAAGTATTGGTCTATCATGGTATTGGCACTGGAATCCTATCACGCGTTGTAAGAGAATTTTTAAGTACTCATCCAAAAGTTGTGAGCTTTGAAGATGCACCACCACAAATGGGTGGCTTTGGCGCTAAAATTATCAAACTCTAGTTTTTTTAGTTATAATGGCGATAATTTTTATGGAAATAAGGTGATGAATTTTTACTATCAAAAAGATTGCAATCTCGCTTTAATACAGCAAAAAAAAGTTGCTGTGATTGGTTTTGGATCACAAGGAAGTGCCCATGCTCAAAATCTCAAAGATAATGGCATAGAGGTGATCATTGGCTTATATCCTGAAAGTAAAAGCATTCCTATTGCAAAATCTTTAGGCTTTGAAGTTTATAGTGTAAGTCAATGTGTACAAAAAAGTGATCTTATTGTAATGATGATGCCTGATGAATTACATCAAGAAATTTTTGAAAGAGATATTAAACCTTTTTTACAATCTCACCATACTTTGGTTTTTTGCCATGGTTTTAGTGTACACTTTAAACTTGTCTTACCCCCTGAAAATATAGGTGTAATCATGGTTGCTCCAAAAGCTCAAGGCAAAGGAGTTAGAGACGGATTCTTAAAAGATAATGGTGTGCCTGCTTTAATTGCAGTACATCAGGAAAACCAAGAAAACAATGCCAAAGATCTCGCCCTTAGCTATGCTGCAGCCATCAAAGCAGACAAAAGTTTTATTATGGAAACGACTTTTAAACTTGAGGCTGAAAGCGATCTTTTTGGAGAACAAGCAGTATTATGTGGTGGACTAAAGGCTCTTGTAAAAAATGCTTTTGAAGTATTGGTAGAATCGGGATTTCCAAAAGAATTGGCATATTTTGAATGCTTGCATGAACTTAAACTTGTTGTAGATCTTCTTTATCAAGGAGGTCTTGAAAGTCTACATAAAAATATCTCCAACACTGCAGAATATGGCATGATCATTAGTCAAGATCATATCGTACCCCAAACAACAAAACAAGCAATGCAAGAACTTCTAAAACAAATCCAAAATGGGAGTTTTGCAAAAGATTTTGTTTTAGAAAAACAAAGTGGGTATCTGCGCATGCAAGCGGAACGCAAAAATATACATGATCACCCTATTGAACAAATCGGTAGGGATTTGCGTCAAAAAATCTTTAAAAACAAATCTTAAAAATTAGGAATAAAAATGGCAGAAGTTATTACAATTACATCAGGAAAAGGTGGAGTAGGAAAATCTACTTGTACGGCAAATATTGCGGTAGGATTGGCTCAAGAAGGAAAAAAAGTTGTGGCAGTAGACTTTGATATTGGGTTAAGAAATTTAGACATGATTTTGGGACTTGAAAATCGTATTGTTTATGATGTTGTAGATGTTATGGAGGGTAGATGCAACCTCAAACAAGCACTCATCAACGATAAAAAAGCTAAAAATCTATTTTTTCTTCCCGCCTCACAAAGCAAAGACAAAAATATTTTAGACAAAGACAAAGTAAAACATCTTATCGAAGAATTAAAAAAAGATTTTGATTATATTTTGCTAGATTCTCCAGCAGGAATTGAAAGTGGTTTTGAACATGCAATTTTTTGGGCAGACAGAGCACTAGTTGTTGTCACACCTGAAGTAAGTTCTGTAAGAGATAGTGACCGCGTAATTGGAATCATGGATGCAAAATCTGACAAAGCAAAAAATGGTCAAGAAGTACAAAAACACATTATTATCAATCGCATCAAACCAGAGCTTGTTGCTAAGGGAGAAATGTTAAATACTGATGATGTATTAAATATTTTGGCACTTCCTCTTATCGGACTAGTACCAGAAGATAGCCGCGTAGTTTCTGCAACAAATACTGGAGAACCTGTAATTTATACAAATAGCCCTAGTGCAATCAGCTACAAAAATATCACACAAAGAATCCTAGGCAAGGAAGTGCCATTCCAAAATCTTGAGAAAAAAGGATTCTTTCAAAGGTTGTTTAAATGAGTATATTTTCAAAATTATTTGGCAACAATAAATCTGCCAGTACTGCAAAAAATCGTCTAAGCTTAATGTTGGCTCACGAAAGAAGTGTTAATATTCCTTATATGGAAGATATGCAAAGAGAAATTCTAGAAGTAGTAAAAAAATACACCAAAAGTTCTCAAGTACACATTAAAACAGATTCTAATCAAAACATTAATACTCTTGAAGTTGAGGTTGTTTTAGGGTAAGTCGTGCAAAGCTCTTTTGTCATCAATCCAGCACCCACAATACCTCAATCTCTTTTAGAAATTTATCCTCCTGTAAAAAAACTTTTTTTTACAGGGGATTTTAATCTTATCAATCGTCCTCTAAAGATTGCTATTGTCGGCACTAGAAAGCCTAACACTTATACAAAAAATTTTATCAACCCTTTAGTAAAAAAACTCACACAAGCAGGTGCAATAATCATTAGTGGTGGGGCACTTGGCACAGATATTCTCGCGCATACAGCCGCACTCCCAAACACTATTATGGTAGCACCAAATAGCCTTGATTGCATCTACCCCACAAGTAATCAACATGTCATCAAAGAAATTGCAAAAAAAAGCCTAATTCTTAGCGAATATGAAAAAAACTATATGCCAAAATCTTATTCATTCATACAAAGAAATCGCATAGTAATTGGTCTAAGCGACCTTGTCATTATTCCTCAAGCAGATCTCAAAAGCGGGACAATGCAAAGTGCAAATATTGCCATAAAACAAAAAAAACCTATTTATGTACTCCCACACAGAATTAATGAAAGTCTTGGTACTAACTGGCTTTTGCAAAATAATCTAGCCCATGCAATTTATGATATTAACGCCTTTTTATCCATACTAAATATTACATATCCCCCCAGTGATCCTATCTTAGAATTTTGCACCCTAGCCCCTAGTTTTGATGAAGCCTTTGAAAAATTTGGTGACCGTATCTTAGAATATGAATTAGAAGGAAAAATCAAACGCACAAATGGTAAAGTGATTATAACTTCATGATTCTAGCTTGTGATATAGGATTAAAACGCATTGGTCTTGCTATCTATCTTAATCAAATTATTTTGCCCCTAGAGCCCATACTACGAAAAAATCGCAACCAAGCATCTAATGAATTATCACAACTCCTTAAGAATCGCCAAATTACAACGCTGATTGTAGGAATCCCAAATTCTCAAAGTACAAGTGCACAAGAAACCAAAAAACGTATTATTTTTTTTATAAGTCTTTTAAAAACACAAGCAAAAATTGTTTTCATAGATGAAGATCTCACAAGCTTCGAAGCACAAAGCAATCTCACATATCTCAAAAAAGAAAAACGCCAAGAAGCTCAAAAAAATGGCATAATAGATTCCCTAGCAGCATGTAAAATATTGGAGCGTTATTTAAGCAATCCTAAAGCCTCCTTAATCATGTCTTGAACGCTATTTTTTTGCACTTGTTTTAAAACCTTATCAATAGCATTTGCCTTGAATCCCAAGCTTTCTAATGCCATTTTCACTTCTTGATACGCTAAACTTTTTGAATCTTTTACGCCTTCTTGTGCTATCAAATCTACATAAAATCCTGAAATATCCACCATAATCTTCCCTGCACTCTTCCCACCGATTCCAGGGACTTTTTGCAATGCCGCAATATTTTTTGTTTGGATGATTTCTATAAATTCTTGTGCACTATAAGTAGACAAAATTGCTAAAGCAACCTTAGGTCCCACGCCATTAATTTTTATCAAGCGATCAAAAGTTTGTTTTTCAATCTCTTCAACAAATCCAAACAACAAATGCGCATCTTCACGTACAATCTGTGTTGCAAAAAGAAAAATTTCTTCTTTATTTTCCAAAAACCGTGCACTATGCAAAGAAATATTAACTTCATAAATCACGCCCCCAACATCAAGCAAAACTCGTGTATTTTCTAATCTAAAAACCTTGCCCTTTAATCCAAAAATCATTGTTATCCTAAAATACTATAAAATCTCTTGTTTTTTTATCAAGCTGATAATTACCCTTGAATCCCTTCTCTACAATCAAATTTTTTGTCATATTTTTGGGATATTCTCTCTGATAGCAAAGCTGAGTTTCTACCCCCCATGATCCATCACAAAATACCTGTGCACCCAGCACCTCATCATCTAATTGCATCATACTAATAGAAGTATTTTTTAATAGAGATTCAAATTCTAGTAATTCTTTTTTAAGTCGCTTAGATTCTTTTAGCGCAAGATTATATCGATAAAAAATATCTCTAATTCCCTTATTTTGCAACATTTGCGCTTGCATTTTATCATCTGCACTTTTTATTTGATCAATTGTTCTTTGATATTTAATCGTAAAATTTGTCATCTTTTGGTATTTAGCAAAAAGTACTTTTCCCTTTTCTGCAAGCTGTTCTTTTTTATGCTTCAATACCTCCGCAAGTTCTTTTGTTTTTTCATTAATAAAAGAATAAAACACAATTTCATTATACTCGCCAGAAATATTTTGCAAATGTATTTTAGAATTAAAAGTAATCTTATTATTATTTTCTAACTCTGCAATCTTAATTTCATTGCCAAATAAACGCCCACCATTACAATAACTCACAAAGATTTTTTCTGATTCTATACTTCCAGAATCTACGCTCCCTACTTCCGCAAAATCTGCAACTAAATATCCTTTATGCAACAAAATCTTTGCTTTATGCGCAAAAATTTTTGTATTTTGATGTGTCTGCCCCTCAATATCTATATTTTTTGCTCTTAAAACAACATTAGATCCGATGCTCCCTTTAATATTAATTGCATTTGCCTCCAAAACCACACCTGAAGCGATAGCATCTTTAGAAGGATCTGATGCCATAATCTCTAAAGATATTTGCTTATCCACACCTCCTAAAAGCATAGGAATATTATAAGTTTTGACATTATCTAAAATCTTTTCTTTAAAAAACAAAATCTTATTTTCCCTATAAGAAACATATGCATCAACCAAAGATTTTATCACAACACAACCTTCTTGCTGCTCTAATACCGCATCTTCTTTATTAAAATCCGGCATATCCAAATCTTTAATATCTCCTCTTTCACCTTCAACAAATTTCCCAAAAACATCGCGACCTGACTTACTTTCTACACCTTGATAATATTTTAAAATCGTATCATCGATATTAACCGCAAAATATGCGTGCTTAAACTCTTGTTTATAATCTTTATATTCTTCTTTTGGAACAAACACAAAATAAGGTTGTATAGAAGGAGTAAAACTTGCTCTCTCCACAACAATACTTAAAGGATAAGGAGTTTTATGATGAATTTTTTGCTTAATTTGCTCAATAATTTGCGCATTTCTTTTTGTGTTTTTTCTCAAAATCACACGATGTAATACCAAGTGATTCTCAACCAAATGCAAAACCTTTTCAAAAAACTCCTCATCATCATGCAAAATATCATCTTGATAAAAAAATAATCGTGCTTCATCGCAATTTTCAGAAATCTTTAATGCAACATCAAAATGCTCATTTTTTGGAAAAATTTTTATATCAAAATTCTGAATAAAATGAAAATCACCACTATTATAATATTGATCCTCTTCAAGATAATGCATGGTATGTGTATTTAACAATTCTTTTTTTCCATCCAAATGCACCAAAAAAGTATAAATATTCAAAATTTTAAAATCAATAAGATTAGGGTCGATTTTAAAAGTTAAGGAGAATTTTTTTAATTCTTCTGCCACATTAAAGCATTGCTTGATAACTTGTGGAACAAAATTTATATCCAACATTAAAATAAACCCCAAAAATTAAAGTCTCCTATAATTTTAGTATAATTCTCTCTAATAACAAAGTAAACAATTAAAATTCAAGGGATTTTTTTGCTTAAAAAAGCTTTCTTTACAAATAGTAGTGGAATCTTGTTTTCTCGAATTTTTGGTTTTATACGCGATTTATTAACAGCGAATATTTTGGGTGCAGGAATTTTGAGCGATATTTTTTTTGCAGCCTTCAAATTTCCCAATCTTTTTAGAAGAATATTTGGCGAAGGTGCATTTGCACAAAGTTTCCTACCTAGTCTTATTGGTGCAAAACGCAAAAGCTCTTTTATCGTTAGCACTTTCCTTATTTTTGCTTGCAGTATTTTTTTATTAAGCCTCTTTGTGTGGTTTTTTTCAGGCTTTTTTACAAAAATTTTAGCTTATGGATTTAGTGAAGAAAAAATTTTCCTTGCACGCCCTATTGTAGTGATCAATTTTTGGTATCTTGAACTTGTTTTCATTACCACATTTTTAAGCGCATTATTGCAATATAAAAATATTTTTTGGGTAAATGCCTACAACACCGTACTTTTAAATATTTTTATGATTCTCTCACTACTCATCGCAAAAAGCTATGAAGGTATGCAAATTGTCTATTTATTAAGTTATGGAGTTTTATGCGGAGGAACAGCACAAATTCTTTTGCATTTTTATCCACTCTATCAAGCAAAATATCTAAAAATTTTTCTTGTAGGATGTAAAGATATTTTTTTATTCATCACAAAAAAATCTAAAAATCATGCAAAAAAATTCTACCAAGAAAGCATCAAAAGTTTTTTTAAACAATTTTTTCCTGCCATGATAGGTAGCTCAACCGCACAAATTGCAGCATTTATAGATACTATTCTTGCGTCATTTCTTGCAACTGGAAGCATTTCTTACCTCTACTATGCTAATCGTATTTTCCAGCTCCCGCTAGCAATCTTTGCAATTGCTATTTCTACCGCATTATTTCCTACTATTGCACGAGCAATCAAAAATCAAGAAGAAGAAAAAGCCAAAAATCTTTTAAAAAAATCTTTTTGGTTTTTAATGATTTTATTAACTCTTTGCACTCTAGGAGGAATCTTATTAAAAAATGAGATTATTTTTTTGCTTTATGAGCATGGAAATTTTTTACGCGAACACACTTTAATTACGGCCAATGTATTTGCCATCTATCTACTTGGTCTCATCCCTTTTGGTCTGGCAAAGATCTTTTCCCTTTGGCTTTATGCACACAAAAAACAAGGAAAGGCTGCATTAATTTCTACTATTTCTTTAGGAGTTGGCCTAATTTGCTCTGTAATCTCTATGCATTTTCTAAAAGTTTATGGTTTAGCACTTGCTTCAAGCATTAGCGGCTTTATTTTATTTATTCTCACAATTAAACATTTTGGTATCAAAAATTTCTTCTGGCTCATTGCTTCAAAAAAATATTTTTTATTACTCATCGCACTCTTAATTTTAGAACTTCTTATTCTACAAACTTTTTTAACTTTTATACATATTTGATTTTAAAATCTTATTTAATATAACCATACTCCTTTAATGCGTTTGCCATTCTTGCGAGTATTGGTCCTGCCTTCCCACCACTCTCTCCATGCTCGATAAAAACCGTAATCGCATATTTTGGATTCTTATAAGGCGCATAACCTGTAATCCATGCATGCGATCTATGATAATATGGCAAATCACTTTCTTTGATTCTTACTTTAATATTTTGTGGAATTGAAATTACCTGTGTTGTCCCTGTTTTACAAGCTAAAGGTACCAAAGAACTTTTTGTCGCTCTTCTTGCTGTCCCACCTTGAGAACTACAAGCTTGATACATCCCTTCTTGAATAAATTTAAGTTTAGATTTTTGAAAATCATTTAAAATATCCTTGTTTTTAAAATCACTTTCTTTTTCTTGAAAAATTTTTGCAAAGTGTGGTGTAGATAATTCCCCACTAGCCATTAAACCCGTATAACGCACAATTTGCATCGGGGTTACCAAAAATGATCCTTGTCCGATAGAAGTTACCACGGTATCCCCCAAATACCATTGTTGCCCCTTAGACATTTTCCACTCCGGACTTGGTAATATTCCCACAAATTCATTAGGCAAATCCACCCCCGTTTTTGCTCCAAATCCCATTTCACCTAATACACCTGCAAGATTTGTCATACCTGCTTGTTGTGAAAGTTTATAAAAATATACATCTACAGATTCTCGCAATGCCTTTACCACATCAGTCTTTCCATGTCCTCCTGGCTTCCAATCCCTAAATCGTCTTCCTCCAAGCTCAATAAATCCAGGAGTATCTACTAAAGTGTGCTCATTTATCCCCGCATATTCTAAAAGTGCTAATGCCATTCCCATTTTAATTACTGAACCAGGGGCATACAAACCATTGACTAATTTATTCAGCAAGGGGTTGGATAAATCTTCTTGCAGAGCATTCCATTTTGCATAGCTCACCCCTCCAACAAAATCATTCAAATCATATTCAGGATAGCTTCCTGCTACAAGCAACTCACCATTTTCTATATCCATCACAAGGACCGCACCATTTTTACCATCAAAGGCTTCATCTGCAATTTTTTGCAATCTCATATCCAAAGATATTGTAAGATCATTTCTATTCACACTATCTTTTTCATAGCGTACAGAGACAATGCGATTATGAGAATCTACAGTGATAATCTTCTCACTAATTTGCCCTTGTAAAAATACATTATATTGACGCTCTAACCCTGTTTTTCCCACAACCCCTGTATATTTACTTACCACATTTTTGATAATATCTTTTTCATCACTTGCCCCTACATAACCAATTACATGTGAAGCACTTGTCTTATAAGGATAAAAGCGTCTTGAAGCAGGTTCTACAAATATTTTATTATTTTGAATAAGATAGGCATATTTTTTTTGCATTAAATCGTAATCGACAAATTTTACCACTTTAATAGGTGTGTGATTATAGGGGGATTTTTCCCGATCATAGCTTTTTAAAATATCTTGTGCATTAAGATGTGGAAGATATTGCAACAAAAAATCAATCTGCGCATCTAATTGTTTTTGATTTAAATGCGGATCCAAAGCAATAGAGAAGCCCAACTTATTAATTGCAACCAAACTGCCATTTCTATCTTTTATCAACCCTCTAAAAGGAATGTCAATATCCTTGCGCGTAATATTTTTTTGTGCTAATTGCATATAATATTGATTAGATTGGATACTAATAGCAAAAATACGCACCAACAAAACAATCCAAATAGCAATAAAAAAAATTGCTATAAGCTTAATGCGAAAATTCATCTTCTCCATAGCACAATCACACCTTCAATAAAAAGATACCACAATAAATAAAAATCAACCTCAATAGGTGGTTGCCCACTAAAAACCATAAAAGTTTGCAGGAAAAGAAAATAAAAGATATACGGTAAAAATACATAAATAAGACCAAAAAGATAGCCTTTTTCTCTAAATAAAGTCAATGTTTTATTAACCAAAAATGAAAGAAAAATAAACAATAAAAATAAAACCCCCACAGTATTAGATCGCTCCACTTCAAAAAACACACAACAAATAAAAATACAAAAAACCCCGCTTAGTCTTTTATGTTTGACATCTCTAATATATTTTGCAAATAAAATGCCTAAAAGTGGAGGCAAAATAATATAAACACTACTTAATGCAACATAAAAAATATAAAAAACCAAAAATACAAAATTAATTAACAGGTTTTTAATAATGCTATTTCGTGACACACTGGAAAATGTTTGCATGCTACACAATCTGCCCATATTTTTTGATGTGGTATTTTTTCTTTTTGTATTTCATTAAACCCCAATCTTTTAAATAAATTGGGGCGATAAGTTAAAACTAAAAACTCCTTAATGCCCAAATTTTTTCCTTCTAAAAGGTTGCAATTCACTAATTCTTGAGCAATCCCTTGGTTGCGATATTTTACATCTACAACCAAACTTCGAATTTCTGCAAGTTTTGGAGTATAAATATGCAAAGCACAAAACCCAATAATCTTACCCTCAAAAACCGCAATATAATAAGAACGTATATTTCTTGCCATATCTTCCATTGTGCGTGGCAAAATTAACCCTTGTTGCACTTCTTCATATACAAGATTTTGCATTTCTTGTATATGACTCAATATAGGTTTTTTATACTCAACCTTCATATCCAAACACCTTTTTTAAAATTTCCAATCGTATAGTTTCCACTCCTCCGTGTTGACTTTTAATAAGATTTTGATTCGTGCTAAGCAACAACCCTTGCTTTGACAAAAGTGCTCTTTGATTAGAATTAAGTTTGTCACATTTAGTATAGATTTTCAATACACTTTGATCACCTCTACATAATTTTTCTAGCATTTGAGAGACTTGTAAGTCAATTTCTAACTGCGTATGTCTACTATCAACTAAATGAACAAATAATTTAATCGTGCTTCGACAATTTAAAAACTCCCATAAGTCTTTTTTCCACTCTTCTTTTAAGGTCTTTGCAACCTTCGCATATCCAAAACCTGGTAAATCCACAAAACGCATTTTATACTGCTCTTCTTTAAAAATCCAAATACTTTCAAAAAAATTAATCAGTTGTGTTTTTCCCGGTGTCGATGAACTTTTAGCAAGTTTAAAATGATTACTTAAAAGATTGATAAAAGTGCTTTTTCCCACATTGCTTCGCCCCAAAAATGCAATTTCTGCAATATCTTCTGGAGGACATTGTGCAAGCTTCTTTGCTGAAGTAATAAACTTACTTTGTTGAACCTTGACCATCTTTTTTCACTTCATCAATATTAAAAATTAATCGTGCAGGTTTATTTTTGTTTCCTACGACATTCATATAACCTGTTTCTTTATTAACAATTACCTCATCACCATTAAGACTATTTTCCTTTCCTTCTTCTTGAGCATGCACATCCCCTAAAAGATGATATTGTGTTTGCAATGCATCATATCGTAAGCTTTTTGATTTTCCTTTAATTTTTCTAGAATCAGGGGTTGTAATTATAAAATCAACATTCCCCTCTGCATAAACCTCCTGCAATTTATTTTCTTTTGTATAAATTGTCACCTTATCAGCCCTTAGTCGATCTTCACCTTTTTTAATATCAACATTCCCCTCAATTACACTTACCCCCTTAAGATTATCTCCTGTAAATTTTTCGGCCACTATTTCCAAAAACTCTCCAAATGCAACATTTAAAAACAACAATAAAAATAAAATTTTCATTACTTAATCCAATCTAATTTTCGACTTAATTTTTTTTGCTTTCACAATCTCTTTTTTTTTATCATAAACAACATCAATCCCATTTACAACACCTTGAGAATTTTTTAATTCAAATTCCCCCTTGCCATTAAAAACTTCCGTTTTTAAATTTAACACACCTGTTTGAGATACAAAACTTATTCCATCACTTTTTTTATAATCCACACCATTAGTAAAGCGATAGATATCTTGCTTACGATAAACACGACTTGCTCTAACATCTTCAAATTGCCCATTTTCTAAGAATCGGCTAATTAAAATATTATTAAAAATTTCATGATCTCTATATTGAATAGCCTGATTACCAACAATAATTGCATCTGTCACATTTTCTTTAATTTGATACATTTTAAAACCCTTCACCTCAATTTTGGCAATATCAATATTATCAGTATCAATAAACACCTCTCCACGAGGCTTAAAAAACAACAACGCCAATATTATTAAGCTTAATATCAATAAAAAAAATAAAAAAATGATTTTATTTCGTAAAAAACTCAAGTACTTTACCTTCTAGTTTTTCTTGCACAATCAAAAAGTCTATCATTTCCCTTACTGCACCTTCCCCACCATTAGCAGTAAGTATGTATTTTGCATAATTATGCATAATTTTTGCAGCATTTGCTGGTGTAAAAGACATTCCACATATTGCAAACATCGGTAAGTCATTTAAATCATCACCAATACATGCAATTTGATGGGATTGCAATTGATACTTCTCCATCAATTTTAATACTACTTGCTTTTTATCTCTAATCCCCAAGAAACATTCTGTAATTCCCAACTCTTGCGCTCTAGTCTGCACATTTTTTGCATCACGTCCAGAAATTAAAGCTATCTTTTTACCTAATTTTAACCAACAAGCAATTCCGAGTCCATCATGCACATTAAATGCTTTCATTTCCATACCTAAATCAGAATAATAAAGCTTGCCATCTGTCAAAGTCCCATCAACATCTAAACAAATCAACTCAATCATAAGACTCCTTTTGTACTAGGAATTGCCATCGAATCATTTTTACTCAATGCACGTCGTAACGCTACACCAAAAGCCTTAAAAGCAGCTTCGATAATATGATGCAAGTTTCTTCCTCTTTTGATTGCTAAATGCACACTCATATTACCTTGCATAACAACAGCCCTAAACCATTCCTCAATCAACTCAACATTAAAATCCCTTATCTGTCCTTGCAAAATACTCTCATCTATCTCTTTTCTTGCTAAATCAAAAAACAAAAAAGCACGATTACTTAAATCTATATCACATTCCACACAAGCCTCATCCATCACCACACTTGCATTACCAAAACGCTCTACCCCATGAAGTGGATAAATCCTTTTTTTTAACAATTGCCCCATCACAATCCCACAATCCTCAATGCTATGATGATAATCCACTTCTATATCACCCTTACACACAAGCTCTAAATCCATCAAAGAATGCTTAGCAAATGCTTCAAGCATGTGATCAAAAAAAGAAATAGATGTAGCAACCTTAGCTTGCCCACTTCCATAGATTCTGAGTCCCATTTGAATTTGCGTCTCTCGTGTCTTGCGCTCTAAATAAATCATTTCATTCCCTTATAATAATTGGATGTTCCAATCCTTTATTTATACCAAAGTCACTGGCTTCATCTTCACTCTTAAAACCTCGAACAAAAACACGATAAAAATCCCCATCTTTTTGAATTTCTGCTTTATAATTAGGAGAATTTTTTAAATCTTCACTATAACGCTCTTGTATCTCTTTGGCACCCCCCTCTTTTTTAAACACACCTACTTGCAATGCAAAATCTCCTCCCTCAAACACTTCTTCACTTGCTCCAACCTTAAATTCATTGCTAAGTTGGCTTGAAGATTTTTGTAGATCTTTTTGAAATTTTTTCTCATAATTTTGTGCAACCATGCCACCAAACCCAATTACTTCCAACCTTACTTGTGCAGTTCCCTTATCCACCATATCAATATCATGTGCAGCAACATTAGAAAGGTCAATAATTCTACCATCCACAAAAGGCCCTCTATCATTAATACGCACAATGGTAATTTTTCCATTTTCTTTATTTTGTACTTTTACAATCGTATTCATTGGAAGAGTTTTGCTTGCTGCAGTATGTGCATGCATGTTATAAATTTCACCATTTGAGGTTTTTTTATCGTGAAAATTAGGACCATACCAGCTAGCAATACCATCAAAAATATCACCAATATCTACCCTACTGGGATAATACCACTTGCCAGCAATTTTGTAGGGACGCATTGTTGCTCTTTGGATAGCTGCAGATTCTCGCATGCCCACCATCATCGAAGAATCTTTATTAAACAAATCCGTAGGAATATTACCCCCTTCAAAACTTGCCTTATAGTCGCTAAAAGACTGATTGGCATAATTTGCAGTATATCCTCTCTTTTTCCACTCCTTATAACCTTCATATTCTTTAAAGGCTCCAACACCACCTTTATAAGAACTCTGAGGTGCACAACCCAAAAAAAAAGCAACCACGCATACAAAAGATGAAAATTGCCTCATTAAATTCCCTTATTGGCTAATTTTTTATATTCTTCTCTAATAACTGGAATAATGATTTTTTGATTAACTTTTAAGAAAATTTTTTCCATCTGATTGGCTAATTTTATTTCCTGAATACTCACTTTATATTTTCTAGAAAGACCTATTAAAGTATCACCTTTTTTAATTTTGTGCAATACAAAAACACGATTAGGATTCTCATCTGGCACATAAGCCTGTTTAAAATAAGAAAGCTTTTCATAAGGAATATAAACGGTATAATCCCCACCCCCTGGTGGTAAAAAATTATATCGAAACTGTCTATTATATTTTTTTAACTCCACCAAAGACATATCAAGTTGCTGTGCAATATATTCCAACATTGTCCCTGATTTAACTTGTACTCCAACAATACTATCTGCAGCACCACGATTTAAAAGATATTTTTTATCACTATCTTGTAATTTTTCATAATTATTAAATGCCAAAGACATTTCTAGAATCATTCTTATATACTCTCGCGTTTCTTTAGGAAGATATTTTTTTTCCTCATTCACAAGAGTTTCAATATCACTACTCCCTGCTTTTTGTATCGCTTTCCGTAAATTCCCTATCCCATAATTATACGCCATCGCTGCCAAATACCATTCACCTGTCTGTTTGTAAAGATAACGCAGATACCTTGCTGCTGCTTGTGTACTTTTTATCGGATCTCTACGCTCATCAATATACTCATTAATTTTTAGTCCTAAACTTTTTGCAGTTTTTGGCATAATTTGCCAAATTCCCGCAGCTTTCTTAGGGCTATATGCACGCACCGAAAAACCAGATTCTGCCATCGCTAAAAACAAAAACTCCTGTGGTATCCCTGCTTCCACCATAATAGATCGCAAAACTGGTATAAATTCATAACCATTATCAAATTGTTCTAAGAAAAAATCCCATTTTGTATGCAAACGATTTGGATTTGTAATATTTTTTTCTTGCAACTTTGCTAAAAAAGAACCACTTATACCAAAAGAGTTTAAAACTCCTTCATTATAGCGATCGTAGCTCAAGCGATTAAAATCTGCAAATACTATTTTTACTGCAAATGTCAAAAAGAAAAAGCCTTTTAAAACCTTTAGCATAAAACTCCTTGCGCTAATAAAAGTTACCATTTTATCGTTTTTTAATCAAATATAAATCAAAATCCAAAAATCTTTTTTCCATTTTGCGTACTCAATTCCCCAATTTCCTCCCAACTTTTTTCTAAAATTTCTGCAACTTTTTGTGCAATAATTGGAATATAAGCGGGTTTATTGCGCTCTCCTCTATAAGGTGTTGGTGTCAAATAAGGCGCATCTGTTTCTAACAAAATTTTATCAAGAGGAATTTTTGGTAATATCTCTACAATTCTTTTTGCATTTTTAAAAGTACATACGCCTCCAATGCCATAATAAAAGCGATTGCTAAGATCCAATAAAATCTCATCAGCATTATAGCAATGTAACACCCCTCTAGCTTTAGGATATTGCTGTAAAATTTCATAGGCATCCCTACTGGCTTCACGAATATGTAAGATCAATGGTTTATCATGCTGCAAAGCAATTTGAATATGTTCGATAAAAAGATCTTTTTGTGCTTTCTTATAGCATTCTTGATTAATTTGAGGAAGTCGAAAATAATCCAAACCACACTCACCAATTGCCACACATTTTGGATGTTCTATCATGCTTAAAGAATCTTTTAATAAACCATGATCAATATCATACGGATGAATTCCTACCGCAAAATACACACTAGAATATTTTTCTGCCAACAATACTGCTT
Organism: Helicobacter anatolicus; assembly: GCF_021300615.1. Classification (NCBI taxonomy): domain Bacteria; kingdom Pseudomonadati; phylum Campylobacterota; class Epsilonproteobacteria; order Campylobacterales; family Helicobacteraceae; genus Helicobacter; species Helicobacter anatolicus. The sequence continues at coordinate 70,002 of NZ_JAJTMY010000001.1, read as the reverse complement.
GGTGCAACTCTCTGGGATCTGCACCTGGAATAATCATTTTTTCCACCTTGTTTACCAAAGCTTCTTGTATTACTTTCTCTATATCTTCACAAAACTGCACATCATTAAGATGGCAATGTGTATCAATAAACATATTTTTCCTTATTTTTGTTAGAATAATACTTTAGATTCTAGCAAAATAAAAGAGTAAAATGTTTAGTGGATTAATACGAGAAATTGCAAAAGTCAAAAAAATGAAAAATAATATTTTGGAACTCGAAGCATCTTATGAACCAGAAATTGGTGATAGTATTGCCGTAAATGGCGTTTGTCTTACTGTTATTTCCAAAAAAAATAACACCTTTAGCTTAGAAATTAGTAAACATACGCAAGAAAAAATTGCACTAGAAAATTACCATGAAAATGTACATATAGAACCTGCGCTCCAAATGATTTCGCGTTTAGATGGTCATCTTGTACAAGGACATATAGATGGTATTGGCATTATTCAAAATATCCAAAAAAACAAAAATCAAATGGAGTTTTTTATCAAAGCACCCCAAAATATTTTGCGTCTTTGTATACCACATGGCTCCATCACAATTGATGGCATCAGCCTAACTTTAGCTGAAATTTCTCACGAAGGCTTCAAACTTATAATCATTCCACATACTTTTGAAAATACTTTGTTTAAAACATATCAAAAACAAAGAAGGGTAAATATTGAAACTGATATGCTAGTAAGAAGTATAGACGCACTCTTATCTAAAAAAGATCAAAAATCTTGGGTAAATTTTGATGATATCCTTATGAGTTTTTAATGAAAAAAGCAGCAGCTCTAGCTTACAACACACTGCAAGATAGTGCACCTAGAGTAATAGCATCTGGCAAAGGAGCTATAGCACAACAAATTATACAAAAAGCAAAAGAATATAATTTGCCTTTATTTAGCAATGCTGCTTTAGTAGAATCTTTAATAAATATAGATATTAATTCTGAAATACCTGTGGAGCTTTATAATGGAGTTGTCGAGGTTTTTGTATGGTTAGACCAATGTGAGAAAAAAGCACAAATTAGCTAAAATTTTGATCTTAGAAAAATCTAAGATCAAACAAGCTCTATAATAGCCATTACAGAAGCATCACCTCTTCTAATTCTAGTTCTTTGAATACGAGTATACCCGCCATTTCTCTCTTTATATTTAGGCGCAATTTCTGTAATAAGCTTTTTAGTAGCTGCCTTATGTTGCAAAAGAGCAAATACTGCTCTATGAGAATTAAAATCACCTACTCTTGCAGTTGTAATCAATCTCTCAATATAGGATTGCAATTCTTTAGCTTTAAATACACTAGTTTCAATTTTACCATGCTCAATCAAAGCAATTGACAAGTTTTTAAGAAGAGCTTTTCTATGAGAAGAAGTTCTTCCTAGCTTTCTATAATCTTTACCATGTCTCATTTTCTATCCTTAAGATTTTAATTTAGCAATTTTTTTACCCAATGCTGTTTTTTTATCTTCTTCTAATTCTGTGCCTACAGGGTAACCTAATTCTTGTAATTTATCAGCAATTTCATCGTAAGATTTTTTACCCATATTCTTAATATTTTTCAAATCATTTTCACTCATCATAACAAGTTCGCCAATATAGCGTATCCCGATTCTATCTAAGCAATTAAAGCATCTAGCTGTTAAACTCAAACTATCAATCTTAATTAATAAGTCTTTAAAGTCATAATTATCTTCTGATGCTTGTTTTTGTGCAGTTGGTATAGAGCTCATATCTGCATCAAAAATACTCATTTGAGAATGCATAATAGCAATTGCCTGTTGAAAAGCCTTATGAGGGTTTATCTGTCCATCTGTTTCTATATCAAAAATAATTTTTTCATATGTTGGATTATCTTCAACAAGCACATTTTCTATTTCGTAAACAGCTTTTCTTACCGGTGTAAAATAAGCATCCAAAGGAATATAATCCTCAGGTATTAATACACGAATATCTTCACTTGGAACATAACCAATGCCCCTCTGAACAATAACAGAAAACTTCAAAGTTGCATCCTCATTGATTGTTGCCAACACAGCTTCTTTATTTACAACATCAATTTGTTCATTAACCAAATGAGCACCAGTTAATATTAAAGGACCTTGAAATGAATATTCCAAAAAGATTTTTTCATCCGCCTTTAAAGCATTTTTTTCTAAAAATCTTATATTCTTTAAATTTACTATAAAAGGTGACACGTCTTCCACAATTCCGCGTATCGAGTCAAATTCATGAGTTACATTTTCTATTTTCAAAGCTATAGGAGCCAATCCAACAGAACTAGACAATAATAATCTTCTTAATGGATGAGCCAAAGTAATAGCATACCCTGCCTCAAAAGGATAAGCTATTACCCTAACTTTATTTGGACCCAAATTCTCCACTTCTACATTTGTAGGGATGTAGGGTATAGTCTTAATAATCTTCATTATCCGCTCCTATTACTTAGAATACAACTCTACTATAAGTCTTTCCTCAATAGGAATTACAACCTCTTCTCTCTCTGGATAGCGTGTAAAAATACCAAATCTTTTATCCTTATCCACATCAACCCAAGGAGAAATACCTGTTTGTGAAGTTAACTCAACAGATCTTGTCACCTGAGGATTATTTTTTGTTTTTTCCACTACTTCTATTTTTTGTCCTTGTTTCACAAAATAAGAAGGAATATTTACTTTTTTACCATCTACTAAAATATGACCATGTGTAACAAGTTGTCTAGCAAATCTCCTTGTTGTAGCAAATCCCATTCTATATACAACATTATCCAACCTTCTTTCAATCAAACGAATAAGATTTTCTCCGGTATTTCCATCTAAACGATTTGCTTCGGCAAAAATTGCTCTAAATTGTTTCTCAGAAACACCATACATAACTTTTGCTTTTTGTTTTTCACGAAGCTGCAATCCGTATTCTGAGATCTTTCCTCTTTTTTGTCCATGCTGCCCTGGTCCATAAGGTCTTTTATCTAAAGCACTTTTTCCAGCCAATCTTCTCTCACCCTTAAGCGCGAGAGAAACTCCAAATCTTCTTTCTAGTTTTTCAACAGGTCCTCTATATCTTGCCATATCTACCCCTTATACTCTTCTTCTTTTTGGTGGTCTACAACCATTATGAGGTAAAGGTGTTACATCCTTAATCCACAACACTTTAATTCCCTCGATCACTCCTACACTCTTAATAGCAGTTTCTCTACCACTACCAGGCCCCTGAACTTTAATACCAACTTCCTTAATGCCATGTTCTTTAGCTTTCATCATTGCACTTTCAACCGCCTGTTGTGCTGCATAAGGAGTAGATTTTTTAGACCCCTTAAAGCCAAGTCCACCTGCTGTAGCCCAACAAATAACATTACCCATTTCATCTGTTACTGTTACATTTGTATTGTTAAAAGAAGCGGAAATACACACTATTCCTTTTGCAATATTCTTCTTTACAACTCTTTTTTTGGTTGCTGTATTTCTTTTAGCCATATTTCGCCTCCTTACTTGCTACCAACAGTTTTTTTCTTGCCTTTTCTTGTGCGAGCATTATTTTTTGTTGTCTGACCACGCACAGGCAATCCTTTTCTATGTCTAAGACCTCGATAATTACCCAAATCCATCAAAGCCTTAATATCCATCTGAATCTTTTTTCTTAAATCACCCTCAACCCTATAATCTTCTTGAATTTTTTTTGATATCGCAGAAACTTCATCTTCGCTGAGATCATTAACTCGCTTATCAAAAGAAATATTTACAGCATTAAGGATATCTCTTGATGTCTTTAATCCTATACCATAGATATAAGTAAGAGCATACTCTACTCTTTTCTTTTTTGGCAAATCTACACCAGCAATTCTAGCCATATTTTATCCTTGTCTTTGTTTATGTTTTGGAGTTACACAAATCACACGAATAACTCCCTTTCTCTTAATGACCTTACATTTGTCACACATCTTTTTGACCGACGGTCTTACTTTCATTTCAAACTCCTTAATATTTGCAATAAATACAAATCTCTTTTATTACTCTTCTAAACATAATAAAAGTGCCTATTATACTATAAAAAACTTTAATAAAACTTATTTATACCTAAAAGTGATTCTTCCCTTATCGAGACTATAAGGTGTTAATTCTATTTTTACCTTATCACCAGGAAGAATTTTAATATAATGCATACGCATTTTTCCAGAAATATGACACAAAACAATATGTCCATTATCTAATTCCACCCTAAAAGTGGCGTTAGGTAAAGCTTCTACTACTTTTCCATCAATTTCTATCACATCATCTTTTGCCATTTAAGCCTCCGTTAAAATTTCTGCAACACCATCAATTATAGCCACAGTATGCTCATAATGACTTCCTCTAAAACCATCACTAGATACAACACTCCATTTATCCTGCAATACTTTAGGTTCTCCACTTTCTACACATACCATAGGTTCTATACAAAACACCATTCCATTTTTTATTTTTGGCCCTTGTTTATAGTTGCTACTTTCTAAATAATTTGGGATACTAGGCTCATCATGAGGCTTTCTACCTATACCATGCCCACAATAATCCTTTAATGGAACAAAGCCTTTTTTGCGAATATTTTCTTCCAGAATCTTACTTAACTCTTTAAAATACATCCCTACTTTAATCTCACTGATTGAATTCAATAATGTTTCCTTAGCACAATCTATAAGTTTTTGATCTTGTAAAGCGATCTTTCCTACACCCATTGTAATTGCACCATCTCCATACCATCCATCTATCTGCGTTCCAACATCAATGCCAATTATATCACCCTCTTTAAGAATATAATCTGTAGGAATACCATGAATAATCACTTCATTAACCGAAAGACAGGCAGAACTAGGAAACCCATACAAACCTTTAAATGAAGGTTTAGCATTATGAGAAAGTATAAAATCCTCAATCAAGCTATCAATATCTTTAAGACTAATGCCGGGTTTAATAAAATCTTGAATATATTTTAATGTCGCCCCAACTAAGGCATTAGGACGACGTAAAGAGTCGATTTCTTTTTTATTGCGAATAATAATTGACATTAGAAACCAACAGCACTTAAAGTTTTATATTTATTCATATAAATCTGGGCTTCAATTTTTCGCATCGTATCAATTGCTACTTGCACAACAATCAATACAGCAGTACCACCAAAATAAAATGGGACACCCATGCTTTTTACAAGTATCCAGGGTAATGTAGATATTAAAGCCAAATACAAAGAACCAAAAAAAGTCAATCTACTAGCAACAGTGTTTAAAAACTGTACAGTACCCTCACCAGGGCGCATACCAGGAACATATCCTCCCTGTCTCTTTAAATTATCAGCAATATCTTTTGAATTAAATGCAATAGAAGCATAAAAATAAGCAAAAAATATAACAAAAATAAACATTAAAATATTATAAAGATATTTATCAGGTCCTAAAATATCTGCTATAGATTTTAAAAAATTATTTGATGAAGCCTGTAATAATGTTGAAGGAAACACCAAGATTGCAGATGCAAATATAGGAGGTATCACACCACTTAAATTAATTTTAATTGGAATATAGTTCATGATCCTTTTGTTTTGATTTTGCATTACCACTTTACGAGCATAAGAAATAGGGATTCTTCTCTCTGCAAGTTCAACATAAATAATAGCAAACACCGTAAAAATGATAATTACCAACATAACTATCAAGACAAGAAAATTAATCTCTCCTGTATTTACAAGCTTAAACGTTCCTGCAATTGCAGAAGGGATACTAGATACAATTCCAGAAAAAATAATCAAACTAATACCATTACCAATGCCTCTTTGCGTAATTTGCTCACCAATCCACATTAAAAGCATGGTACCAGTTAGCATAGAAACTACTGCCAACACAACAAAACTTTGCATATCGATCATCACTGCACCATTAGCACTATTACCCATATTGCGAAGTAAAAAGGCAACACTTACAGCCTGAACTATCGTAACGGCTATAGTAAGGTAACGAACAATTTGCATATACTTTTGCATACCATCGCGCTCTTTTTTCATTTTAGCTAAATTTGAGAATGTCGCTGCCAATAGCTCCATTACAATGGAAGCGGTAATATAAGGCATAATCCCCAAAGAAATTATGCTTAATCTTTCAACAGCATTACCACTAAACATATTAAATAAACCTAGAGCATTTTGTGAATTACCAGCAGTATTAAAAAAATCTTTAATAACTGCCAAATCCACACCTGGAATGGGGATATAAGCCAATATTCTATAGGCAAATAAAAACATTAAAGTGATAAGTATTTTATTTACTATCGTTTTATTCATTATTATTTTCCACTAAAAACAATACGCTCATCTTTAACTTTGGAAGTTAAATTTTTTACATTTGTTCCAATCAATTTGATTTTTTCAATATATTTTGGAAATTTATGAACACTCCTAATACTTTCAAAAGTCAATTCTGATAATTCAGAAAGCACGAGAATACGATCTGTGTTGATTACATAAGGTTTTAAGTTTTGTACCCTAAAACCAACTTTTGGCAATCTTCTCTGAAGGGGTTGTTGCCCTCCCTCAAAACCTCTTTTTGCCTTATATCCAGATCTTGCAGTCTGTCCTTTTCCACCTCTTGTAGAAGTCTTACCCATACCACTACCTTGACCTCTACCTACACGCTTAATATCACGAACGCTACCTTGTGCGGGTTTAATGTTCTCTAATGCCATTATATCTCCTTAAGCCTTAATTCTTGCTAGCGCATCAACTGTTGCACGAACAACATTATAAGGATTATTTGAACCTAAAGATTTTGTCAAAATATCCTTAATGCCTGCTAACTCTATTACAGGTCTTGCAGAACCACCTGCAATTACACCCGTTCCTTCACTCGCTGGTTTTAGTAAAATTCTACTTGCATTATACTTATGCTCGATATCATGTGCAATAGTTGTCCCCTTAATATTAACTTGAATAATATTTTTAAAAGCATCATCTACAGCTTTCTTAATTGCATCGGGAACTTCTTTTGCTTTCCCTAAACCAAAACCTACAAGACCATTTTTATTACCTACTACCACAAGAGCATTAAAGCGGAATCTTCTACCACCCTTAACAACTTTTGTAACTCTACCAATATTTACAACTACTTCGCTAAATTCTTCTCTATTAATTTCCATTTTTTTCCTTTACAGCATAATACCATTTTCTCTAAGCGAATCTGCAAAAGCAGCAATAACGCCATGATACAAATAACCATTTCTATCAAATACAACGGAACTAATCCCCTTATCCTTAAGACTTTGTGCGAATACTTTTGCAATTTCTTTTGCATTTTCTTTATTATTTCCAAGTTGTAATTTTTTACCATCAACACAAGCTAAAGTTACTTGATTTTGGTCATCAATTGCTTGAGCATAAAGATATTTATTAGATCTAAAAATACTAACTCTTGGTTTTTGTGCTATTCCAAAAATAGAGTTTCTAATTCTGAGCTTTCTTTTATTTCTTAAACTCTTTTTTCTTGCTAAAATCTTATTTGTCATACTACCAACCTTTTATCATTTCTTAGCAGTTTTACCAGCTTTGCGAATAATAACTTCATCGCTATACTTAATCCCCTTACCTTTATAAGGTTCTGGTGGACGAAACTCTCTAATCTCAGCTGCTATTTGCCCAACTTGTTGTTTATCACTACCTTTAATAGTAATGGTATTTTTATCTACAGTCATTTCAATTCCATCAGGGATAGGATATTTTACAGGGTGAGAAAATCCTAGAGCCAACTCTAATGTTTTTCCAGAAACTGCAACCTTATATCCCACACCATTTACTTCTAAAACTTTTGTAAAACCCGTAGTCATCCCCAAAACTATATTATTAGCCAATGCTCTATAAGTTCCCCAATATGCGCGAGATTGTGGTTCTTGATCTATGGATTTAAAACTAAGTTCATTGTTAGCATAGCTAACTTCAACTCTTCCATATGTTTCTAACTCTTTTTGCACTTTACTGCTTTTAAACACAATTTTGCTTCCTTCGACATTAACCTCAATGCCACTTGGAATGCTAATAGGTCTTTTTCCAACTCTTGACATATTTTATTCTCCTACCATATACTACAAAGCGCTTCACCGCCAACATTAGCTTTATAAGCCTCCTCATTACCAATCACGCCTTTGTTAGTACTAACTACAATAGTACCATAACCATTTTTAAACCTTTTTAATTCTGTATGACTTTTATAAACTCTTCTTCCAGGCTTACTAATTCTTTTAACTTCATTAATCACAGAATAACCTCTATCATCGTAAGCAAGCTGTACAGAAATACTTTGCTTACCATCTTTGTCATTCACATCAAAATCTTTAATAAAACCCTTTGATTTAAAAATCTCTAAAATTGATACAACAATTTTTGCATAATAAAGCGTAGTTGTATCTAATCTTCTCATAGATGCATTTCTAATACGTGTTAAAGAATCTGCAATTATATCATTTACCATTTTTGCTCCTTACCAACTTGCCTTACGAAGACCAGGAATTAAACCTTCGTTACCCATTTTTCTTAAACATACTCTACAAAGTCCAAAATCTCTATAAACAGAATGTGGTCTCCCACAAACTTGACATCTAGTATAAGCTCTCGAACTAAATTTTGCCTTTCTATTTGTTTTTGCAATCATTGATTTTTTTGCCATATTATTTTCCTTTTGCAAATGGCATACCAAGCAATTCTAATAACTTGAATGCATTTTTATCATTATCTGTAGAAGTTACCATTGTAATATTCATACCATGACTTACCATAATATCATCATATACAACTTCAGGGAACATTAATTGCTCATTAAGACCAAAGCTATAATTTCCTCTACCATCAAACCCATTTCTTGGGACACCTCTAAAATCTTTTACTCTAGGCAAAGAAACTACAATTAATTTTTCTAGGAAATTATACATTTGATTACCGCGTAAAGTTACTTTTACACCCATAGGCATACCTTCTCTCATCTTAAAACCAGCAACTGATTTTTTAGCTACCGTAATTACAGCCTTCTGACCAGCGATCAAAGAAATAGTATCTGCCATATTTTGTATAATCTTTGTATCTTTTGCATAATCACCCGCACCAACACTAATCACAATTTTTTCAAGCTTAGGAAGAAGCATAGGATTTTTAATATCCAATTCTACAGCTAACTGCTTTTTAATCTCTTCATTATATTTTGTTTTCAATGCGTACATTTTTTACTTCTCCTCAACTTTCTTTACATTAGAAATATCCATAGGCATTTCTTTGGAAATAAAGCCGCCCTTAGGGTTATTATCACTTGGCTTAATTGCTTTTTTTACAACCTTGCAACCCTCAACAATTACGCAAGAAGTTTTAGGAAAAACGCCTAAAACTTTAGCAACTTTTCCTTTATCATCACCAGCGATAACCTTAACCATATCGCCCTTTTTAATTTTTATTTTTGTCATTACAATACCTCCGGAGCTAACGATACTATTTTCATAAAATTTGCATATCGCACTTCCCTACTCACAGGTCCAAAAATCCTTGTTCCTATAGGCTCTCTTTTTGCATCCAAAATTACTGCTGCATTATCATCAAATCGAATTAAAGATCCATTATCCCTATGAACTTCTTTTTTTGTTCTCACTATAACTGCTTTAATTACTTGACCTTTTTTAACTCTTCCATTAGGAATAGCCTTTTTTACAGAAGCAACAATAACATCACCTACACTTGCATATCTTTTATGACTTCCGCCTAAAACTTTGATACACATAATTTCCTTTGCACCACTATTATCAGCAACATTTAATCTTGTAAAACTTTGAATCATCTTACACTCCTACTGAAACTATATCTTTAAGCTTAAATGCTTTGTTTTTAGAAATTGGTGAACATTCAATTGCTGCAACCACATCTCCTACTTTTGCACTATTATTCTCATCATGAATAGTGTATTTCTTAAATCTTTTAACAATTTTTCTATATTTTGGGTGCACAACTTTTCTCTCTACTAAAATCGTTACACTCTTATCACCAGCTTTACTTACAACTTCGCCCTGGATAATTCTTTTATGTGCTTGTTTTTCACTCATTTCTTATCCCTTCTACTAATCATTCTTAGCAGATATTGCTGTATTGATACGCGCAATATCCTTTCTTAATGCTGCAATTTGACTAGGATTTGTTAATTGCATCGTTTTAAGCTTTATTCTCATTTCAAAAAGCTCTGCCTTTTTCTCTTTTAACATTTTCTTTAATTCATCAAGATCTTTATCTTTTAATTCAATAAATTTCATTTTCACTCTCACTCGTTACAATTTTTGTTTTAAAAGGTAATTTGCTTTGAGCTAAAGCTAAAGCCTCTCTTGCTGTCGCTTCATCAATTCCGATAATTTCATAAATAATTCTACCAGGCTTAATATTCATTACCCATTTTTCAACAGCACCTCTACCTTTACCCATTCTCGTAGCCAAAGGTTTTGCAGTCAATGGTTTATCTGGAAACACTCTAATCCAAACTTTTCCTGCTCTTTTAATATGACGAGTTAAGGCAATTCTTGCTGATTCAATTTGTCTAGAATCAATTCTACCATGCTCTATCGCTTTAATACCAATATCACCAAAAGCTAACTGAGCACCCCTGAAAGACTTTCCTCTATTTCTGCCTTTCATTTGCTTTCTATATTTCGTTCTTTTAGGCATCAACATAATTATTGTCTCCCTCTTCTAGTTTTTTTAGGTTCTCTATCTTGAGCTTCTTCTCTTCTTTCAGGTTGAATACCCTTTTGAAGAACTTCTCCTCTAAAAATCCAAACTTTTACACCAATGATTCCATAGGTAGTCATTGCTTCTGCAAAACCATAATCAATCTTAGCACGCAAAGTATGTAGCGGAACTCTTCCTTCCATATACCACTCAGTTCTTGCCATTTCAGCACCTGCCAATCTCCCAGATACCTTAACTTTAATACCTTTTGCACCAGATTTCATTGCACTTTGCATTACTTTTTTCATAGCGCGTCTAAAAGCAACCCTTTTTTCCAATTGAATTGCAACATTTTCTGCTGCTAATTGTGCATTTGCTTGTGGTCTTTTAACTTCTTTAATATTAATTGCCACTTCTTTATGAATAATTGCCTTTAAAGAATCTTTTACTTTTTCAATATCTGCACCTTTTTTGCCGATAATCAAACCAGGTCTTGCAGCAACCACAGTTACTCTGATTTTTTTAGCTGCGCGTTCAATAATAATCTCACTTACACCAGCATAGTAAAGTTCTTTCTTCAAAAATTTTCTAATTTTATGATCCTCTGCAATGTTAGCAGGAGCACTTTGTGTGCTTGGAAACCATCTTGAAGTCCAATTTCTATTTATCCCTAATCTCAAACCTATCGGATTAACTTTTTGTCCCATACTTATTTATCCTCGCCTTTTGTAGATTTTTTTGCTACTTTCTCTATTGTCGCTTCTTTTGTTGCTTGATTGTCTTTTCTATTCTTTTTAGAATTTTCTAAAGATTTTGGCGCAACCTCTACAAACACATGAGAAGTTGGTTTTCTAATAGGAGTGGCTCTACCTCTTGCCCTAGGCATAAATCTTCTTAATACTGGACCCGCATCAACACGACAAGATTTCACAACTACATTTTGTGCATCAAAACCACCATTTGCAACTGCTGATGCAATCACTTTTGCAATCACTTTTGCTGCTTTATTCGGAGTAAATTCTAAACTTGCAATAGCAAGTTCTGCATTCATTCCTTGAACTTCTCTTGCCACCAATCTTGCCTTTGTTGGAGAAAGTCTAATATATCTTAATAATGCTTTACTCATTTTATCACTCCTTATTTACCAATCTTTTTCTGGACACTACCTTTATGTCCCTTAAAAGTTCTAGTCGGAGCAAATTCACCCAACTTATAGCCTACATGATTCTCTGTAATATATACAGGAACAAAAACTCTTCCATTATGAACGTTAAATGTTAGTCCAATCATATCAGGCAAAATAGTACTTCTTCTTGACCAAGTTTTAATAGGCTTATTATCTTTAGCTTCTTTGGCCTTGAGTACTTTTTTTGCTAAATAATCATCTATAAAAGGACCTTTTTTTATTGATCTTGCCATCTTATTTCCTTATTTTTTCTTTCTTGAGATAATCAATTTATCACTAGCTTTTTTCTTTCTAGTTTTATAGCCTTTAGCTGGAGTTCCCCAAGGTGAAACCGGATGCCCACTAGAACCTGTTTTACCTTCACCACCGCCATGCGGGTGATCTACAGGGTTCATCGCACTACCTCTAGTTTGAGGTCGAATTCCTCTATGTCTATTTCTACCAGCCTTACCAATATTGATATTAATAAAATCCTCATTGCCTACAACGCCAATTGTAGCCATACATTCACCAAGAATATATCTCATCTCACCACTTGGCATTCTAATAATAATATATTTACCTTCTCTACCCATAATTTGCGCACTAGCACCTGCACTTCTTGCAAGTTGTCCACCAGCACCTGGGTGCATTTCAATATTATGCACGATTGTACCAACAGGAATATTTTTCATCTTCATTGCATAACCTGTTTTGACATCAAGTCCTGCTTCAGCGGCAATCACAATGTCACCCACTTTCAATCCGCTGGGCTGAATAATATATCTTTTATCCCCATCAGGATAACCAACTAACGCAATTCTACAATTTCTATATGGATCATACTCTATTGCAAGCACTTTCCCTTCAATATTATATTTATTACGTTTAAAATCAATGATTCTATAAAGCTTCTTTGCTCCACCTTCTTTATGACGACTTGTAATGCGACCATTGTTATTTCTACCTGCTGTTACAGGAAGTTTGATTAACAATTTTCTTACGCTGGGCTTTGCTGTAATATCACTTGAACTAAGTCCAGACATAAATCTTCTACTAGGCGTATAAGGTTTATATGTTTTAATTGCCATTTTTTACTCCTTAAACTGCAAGCGAATCAATCTTCGCACCCTCTGGGAATTTCACATAAAATTTCTTGAATGAACTTCTTTGTCCGATTCTACCTCTAAATCTCTTTACTTTACCTTCTTGTTTGAGTGAATTAATTCTAAGAGGTGTAAAACCAAAATATTCCTTAAAAACTTGCTTAAGTTGATTTTTTGTCACCTTACTAGAAGTTTGCACTACAACTACTCCACTTTCTTGAAGAGCCAAAGATTTTTCAGTATAAAGGATTGATTTTATATCTGTTATATCTGCCATTTTAACTCCTTTATTTTGCTACCTGAACAATTTCATCAAAAACTGCTTTTTCAATCACAACGGATCTAAATGCAGCGACTAAGTAAGCATTTAACTCATTTGCATCTGCCAAATAACAATCTTTTAAATTTCTAAATGCCAAAAATGTATTCTCATTGCTAAGTTGAGTAACAAAAAGTGTGCTTCTTTCATTAAGTGTTTTAAACATATTAAAAGCATCTTTTGTTTTTCCACTTTCAATCTCAATAGAATCCACCACATAAAGTTTGCCCATTTCTGCTTTTTGCTGTAAAGCAAATTCCAAAGCGAGTCTCTTTTGTTTTTTGTTAATCTTAAGGCTATAGTTTCTATTATTGCTAGGACCATGAGCCACACCACCACCTACAAATACTGGTGAAGTAATGCTACCTGCTCTTGCTCTACCACCACCTTTTTGACTCCAAGGCTTCTTACCTCCACCGCTTACTTCACCACGATTTTTTGCTTTTGCACTATTGTTGCGTAAAGAAGCAAGATAAGATTTTACATAAAGATAAAGATTGTGTTCTTTAATCTCACTGTAGCTTTGTGGCAAATCAATCTCGCTACTCTTCTTCAATTGTTTATCTAAAATTATTGCCTTACTCATTACTCTCACCTTATTTTATAATTTGTATTTTTCCATAAGCTCCAGAGAAACCTGCTACAGAACCTTTCAATACTAAAACATTGCTCTCTTTATCAAAAGAAATAACTTCATTTTGTGCTGTAACAGTTTCATTACCATAATGCCCAGCCATTTTTTTACCTGGTTGCACTCTACCTGGCCATTCTCTGTTACCGATAGATCCTACGCGTCTATGAAACCTACTTCCGTGAGCAGCTGGACCACCTTGAAAATTCCAGCGTTTCATTGCACCACTAAAACCACGACCTTTTGTTTTAAAAGTAACTTTTAATCTTTTTGCATTCTCTAAAACGCTCATATCCAAATCACCAGCTTCAGTATTATTTACCTTCAAAGTTGCAAAGCGATTGAATTCCTTACTGAGATTGTATTTTTTTTGCTGTCCTAGGATTGCTTTATTGTTTGCTTTGCCTTTTGCATATGCAACCAAAGCTTTATTATTCTCATAAATCTCACATACTTTTGCATCAATAACTTTCAATAAAGTTACCGCGACACTCTGCGTATCAATCGTTCTACTCATTCCAATTTTTTCTACTAAAAATTCCATATCCACTCCTTACTTACCCATTTGTGTTACTTCAACATCAACTTCTGGAGCTAAATCAAGCTTCATTAAGCTATCTACTGTATCAGGAGTAGCGGACATAATATCTATGATTCTGCTATGCACTCTAATTTCAAATTGCTCTCTAGAATCTTTATTGACGTGTGGAGACCGTAAAACCGTATATCTTCTATTTCTTGTTGGCAAAGGAATAGGCCCTTTAATATCTGAACCTGTTCTTTTAACAGCTTCAATAATAGAAGCGACAGATCTATCTAAAACTCTATGATCATAAGCTTTCAACTTAAGTCTAATTTTTTCCATATTAAATTTTCCTTATAAAAGAACTCATCATTTAAATAGTGATGTACTACCAAAAATGGAGATGTTATTCTACTAAAAATTAACAATTAAATCAATATTTACATAAGGATTTTTGGGTAAAAATATAAAAAATATTTCCTTATTAAAAGGAAAAATAATACAATAATGATATAAAATTTTTACAGTAAAGGCAAATAATGAAAGATCTAGCAAGCTTTATTGAGGAAAAAATCCAAGGATTTAACATACTTCCTAGACGCTATAGCATCAAATCCGGAAAAATCAATCTCTATGGGCCACCAAAAAGTGGAAAAACAAGTTTAGCACTAGATGTGGCAAAAACATACAAATACGCTATATATATTGATTGTAATGATCCTAGAAATAATACTCAAACATTCACTTCACAAATTCTCAAAGCATTTTTAGAAAAAAAATTAGAACTCTTAATACTTGACAACTTTCAAAAATCTTTTATGCCTACCCTGCCAAATATTACCAATATCATTCTTATTACTCCCACGCCACTTTTTTCTTTCAAAGATTTTCACAAAAAATCCATCCTCTCTCTAATTTTTGAAGAATATATCAGCTTTTCTTCTAGCACATCATCACTAAACCAACTTTTTAACACCTTTTTAAAATATGGTAACTCTCCTATGAACATTTCCCTATCTGATTATCAAAAAAATCAAAGAAAGCAGGAAAGTATGCAACTTTTTTTCAAAGAAAATTATGACTTTTTTCTCCATCTTCTCAGCTTCCAATCCCAAAAAATAACAACTAATCAATTTTATACCTACCTAAAAAAATATCTCAAAATCTCTAAAGACAAAACTTATCAAATCCTACAAGACTTAGAAAATCAAAAATTCATCTTCTTTATTGCTGAACAAAACGCACAAAAAAAAGCAAAAAAAATTTATTTTTATGACTTTTCTCTTCCATACGCATTTTTAAGTCAACCAAATTTTCAATCCATCTTTGAAAATCTTGTTTTTTTAGAACTCAAAAATCAATACAAAGGCCAAATTACAACCTCTAAGGAATGTCATTTTCTCATAAAAGAAAAGGCTTTTTTTGCTATCCCCTTTCCAAATCAAAAAGATATTGATAGAATCTTAGAAAAAAATAAAAATAAAGAAATATTTATCATTACAATCAATCCTCTAGAGCATTCACAATGCCACATTATTGATTTTGTGAGTTTCGCCCTAGGAGAATACTTGGAGGAAAAATGATTTGTGGAATCGACGAAGCAGGGCGTGGATGCTTATGTGGAAGCTTATTTGTAGCAGGAGTAGTATGCAATGATAAAAATGCTCTTTTTTTAAAAAATCATGGTGTTAGAGATAGTAAAACTACCACAAAATCTCAACGCCAAAAACTCTTCGCTCTCATTACAAACACCAAAGGAATATTTTTTCATGTCGTCGAAAAAACTTCAAACCAAATTGATCAAAAATCCCTTAGTGCTTGTCTCAAAGAATCTATTCAAGAAATATGCATAAAATTAACACCATATAGCAAAAATTTTCTCCTTGATGGCAATACTACTTTTCATTCTATTCCACCAAAAAATAGTAGTCTACAATGCATTATAAAAGGTGATAATAAAATCACACAAATTGCCGCTGCATCTATACTTGCCAAATATTTCAAAGACTTAGAAATGCAAAAACTTCATGTTTTATATCCAGATTATCACTTTATCCAACATTCAGGCTATGGAACAAAAAAACATTTAGAAAAAATCAAAACCCTTGGCTATACCCCCTACCATCGCAAAAGTTTTATCATCAAAAAATCATTACTTGATTTTAATTTTTGATCTTAATGACCACTTAATGCATTTTTAAAATAAAAATCTATACAATTAAGTAAAAAATTTTAGGTTTATCATAATGGCTTTAGCTCTAGCACTCAAATATCGTCCCACTACATTTGCTGATCTCATTGGACAAGAAAGTGTTGCCAAAACCCTTTCTCTAGCGCTCGAAAAAAATCGTATTGCTCATGCTTATTTATTTAGCGGACTTAGAGGTAGCGGAAAAACAAGCTCAGCAAGAATCTTTGCAAGAGCACTACAATGTGAAAAAGCTCCAATTAATGATCCTTGCAATCAATGCTCTAACTGCCTACAATCCTTAGAAAATCGTCACCTTGATATCATTGAAATGGATGCGGCATCAAGTAGAAAAATTGACGACATTAGAAACCTTATTGAACAAACTAAATATGCACCAAGTTATGGAAAATATAAAATTTTTATTATTGACGAAGTGCATATGCTAACAAAAGAAGCTTTTAACGCATTATTAAAAACCTTAGAAGAACCACCAAGTGCGGTAAAATTTATCTTAGCAACTACAGATCCTTTAAAGCTTCCCGCCACAATTTTAAGCCGAACACAACATTTTAGATTTAAAAAAATCCCTCACAAATTAATCATAAATCATCTTGAAAATATTCTTATGCAAGAAAATATCACCTATCAAAAAGAAGCATTAGAGATTATTGCAAGGAGTGGTAATGGAAGTTTAAGAGATACTCTCACTCTTACAGACCAGGCTATTTCTTATTGCAACGCCAATATCACAAGCAGTAAAATTACAGAAATGCTAGGGGTCGTAGATCCACAAATTTTGCAAAATTTTTTCAATGCCGTAGAAGAAAAAGATAATGCAAAAATAAAAAATATTTTAGAAATTTTCGAAGAATATGAAACTGAAATGATTTTAGATGAAATGATTCTTTATCTCAAGGAAAATTTCCACAGCAATCCTAATTTTTCCCTTCTTATTTTAGAACGCTATCTAAAAATTTTGGCAGAAAGTAAAAACCTCCTCAATTTCAACTGTGATGGAGGCTTTATTTTATTATTAACAAGCCTAAAAATGCAAGAAGCACAAAAACTAAGCACTATCAATGAAGAAATTTTAAAGCTTGAAGAATCTCTAAAAACCCAACCCATGCCAACAATCCCTATACAAAAAAATACAGCCTCAGCACCCACAGATTCTCAAACTCCTACCCCTCTCTTTCAAACATTGCTTGACAAAATTTTTGATCGCGATATGAATCTAGGAAATGTATTTAAAAACAATATCAATTTTGTAAGTTTTGAAAACAATACGCTTACTTGGACATCTCAAGCTACCGGTCAAGACAAAGAAATTTTAAGGGCACATTACTCCGTCATCAAACATATAATTCAAGATGTTTTTGGAATCCACACCAAAATTGTCCAAACCCTCATTGATAATAAAAAACCAGAAAAACAAGCCCTATCTCAAGAGCAAAAAATATCCTCATCTCTGCAAACTCTAGATATACAACAAAATACTACTTCTACAACACAACAACCAAAAGATACTCTTACAAAAATCAATACACAAGATTCCTACACTACAAAATCTCTGCAAATAGATACTCAAAAACAAAATACCAACCTGCAAAATTCTCCCATTACCCAGGAACTTCCCATCACACAACAAGAAGTCATTTTAAATGCACAACAAGAGGATACAATATCTTTGACACAACTAAAAAATCCCACCACTATTAATCAAGAGATTAATACGCAGCAAGAGGATATTGCACCACAATCTACAAAACAAAATACAATGGATGCACAAAACTCCTTCAAACAAGACTTTTATGTGCGTAATCAAGAACTTATAGATTATATGATGCGTGCTATACCAATAAAAGATATCAGGAAATTTAAAAATGACTAAAGAATTCTTACTAGCTTATGAAAAATTGCATCCTCTACTTGAATATATTGATCTTATCATTAATAAAAATCATCATATTTTTTTACTAGAAGGGGATTTAGCTAGCGGAAAAACAAGCCTTATTCAAAAATATATTTCCTCAAAAATCCCCTCCTGCATAGTTACTTCTCCTACTTTTAGTCTTGTGCATGAATATAATGGATATTTTCATTACGATCTTTATCATCACGGATTACAAAAAGCTCTTGAACTTGGTTTATTAGATTATCTACAAAATCAAGGGGTACATTTTATAGAATGGGGTGATGAAAAATTAGCAAATATTCTAAAAAATAGTAGGTATAATTATCACATTATAAAAATTAGCAAACATGATAACAAAAGGATATATAGGATCATAGATGGATAAGCTAGTTGCGCAAAATCTCAATAAGCAAATAAAAAAAACCCTTATTGTTAAAGATGTATCCATCGAAGTAAATAGCGGAGAAGTTGTTGGATTATTAGGGCCAAATGGTGCGGGAAAAACAACAACTTTTTATATGATTTGTGGATTACTCAAACCTACAAATGGGCAAATTTTTTTAAATGATGAAAATATTTCCTCCTTCCCCTTGCACAAACGCTCTAATATAGGTATTGGCTACCTTCCTCAAGAATCAAGTATATTTAAAGATCTTAGCGTAGAAGAAAATTTATATATTTCTGCTGAAACCACCTTCAAAGATAAAAAAGAAGCATGGCAAAAAATCGAACAAATGCTAGAAGCATTTAATATTGAACCCATCAGACACCGCAAGGGCATTAGCCTTAGTGGTGGAGAGAGAAGAAGAGTGGAAATTGCGCGTGCTCTTGTAAAAAATCCAAAATTTATTTTACTTGATGAACCCTTTGCAGGAGTGGATCCTATCGCTGTTATCGATATCCAAAAAATCATTCAAAAACTTGTTACTTTAGGTATTGGTGTACTTATCACTGATCACAATGTAAGAGAAACACTCTCAGTTTGCAATCGTGCTTATGTAATTAAAAGTGGAGAGCTTTTAGCAAATGGAACAAGTGCGGAAATCTATACCAATCCGCTTGTTTTAAAATACTACTTAGGCGAAAATTTCAAGGTATAAAATGGCCGCTCCAAAACTCCGCCAGAATCTCCAAATCAAAGGTAAACTTTCTGCTACCCTAAAAAACTGGCTCCCTATCTTACAAAGTAATATTTTGGAAATTGAAGAAACCATTAATGAGTATGCTCTTGAAAATCCCTATATCCATATACAAAGTTCCATCACGCAAGATTTTAGTTCCAAACTCAAAAAACCTCATCCAAGTTCCCCAATCAAAAACTCTATAGGTGATAAAATTGAAGCACTTAGCATCCAAACTAAAGGACTTTATCAGATTCTAGAAGAACAAATCATGCCGCCACTTTTTCCCACAGAAATTTCTCAAAAAATTGCGATGCATATTATTGACAACATTAATGAAGAGGGATATTTTGACAGAGATCTTTTAGAGTGTGCAAAAGAAATGCAAATAAGCCCTGAAGAATATGAAAAAATCCGCCAAAGATTTTCTTTTTTGGAGCCAAAGGGTATTGGATCTAAAGATATTAAAGAATGTTTTTTGTTCCATCTACAAGATGCAGAAAATATTTCTGATGAAATCTATGATCTTGCAAGTAAAATTATTAAGAATCTTGAGAATCATACAAAGCTAAATTCTCACCCTCTTTACAATCAAGCCTTAAATCTTATCAAAACCTTCCAAACCCCTCCAGCACTAGCATTTATCGATTCTGATCCTTGTGTGATTCCTGATATTCTTGTCTTAGAAGAAGATGGAGAGATTTCTGTATCACTTAATGATGACTACTATCCTCAAGTACATATTGATATTATAAAAGTCAAAGAAAATGATCAATATTTGAAAAATAAATTAAGAGATGCTAGGGATTTAGTAGATGCACTTGATATGAGAAAACAAACGCTACGAAAAATCGGATTAATGATTGTGGAATATCAATATGATTTTTTCATGGGTGGCGAAATTAGGCCGATGAAACTCAAAGATTTAGCCGATGAATTTGGACATTCTCCAAGCACTATCTCACGAGCCATTTCTAATAAGTATCTAGAATGCAATCGCGGAATCTTTCCTATCAAAAATTTCTTTACTACCGCAATTGATGGGGATACGAGCAATGCTTCTATCAAAGATTTTATTCACAATCTTATCAAAAATGAAAATAAGCAAAAACCCCTTAGCGATCTAAAAATCCTTGAACTTATAGAGGAAAAATTCTCTATTAAAATGGTAAGACGCACAATCACAAAATACCGCAAACAACTTAACATAGGCAGTTCTAGTGAAAGAAAGAAAAACTACGCTATTAGCATTTAACCCCACTCTACTTATACTAAAACCCCTAATGAAAAATGTAGCATTCCTTGTTGTCAAGCACCCAGCCCATTATACTTATTCTAAAATCTGTAATGAATATTTTTTTGGTTTGTTAAAAAGCAAAGATTGAAAGCTAAGAGGTTTTCTTTGTGCTACCATAACAATTTCCATCATCTTAGTTTTAAAAATAAGGAGAAGGTGAGGATTAGAATCTTTTTTCTAAAATTAAGGCACATTCCATATGATATGTGTAAGGGAATTGATCAAAAATAGCACTTTTTGTAATCCTATGACTTTGCAACAAAACTTCTAAATCTTTTTTTAAACTAAAGGGATTACAAGAAATATAAACTATCACACTAAAATTTTGTATAAATTCAAGCATTTTTACATCACCTATACCACTTCGTGGAGGATCTATTAAAATATGTGAAAAATTAAATTGTTTTAAATCAACATGTTTCAGTCTAAAAAAATCTCGCTTAAAGCTCAATGCTTCAATACTCTCCATGCCACTCAATCTTGCACTATAAAGATTTTTCACCCCGTTATTTTTAGCATTTATCTCCAATAGTGGTAATGCAGATTTTACAACCTCTGTAGCAAATACTTTATCAAAATATGGCGCCAAAGCAATAGTAAAATTTCCACTCCCACAATACATCTCTAAAAGATCTTTTTTGTGATGTGGTAAAATTGCTTGAATTACAAAATTAAGCATTTTGCGATTGATAAAGGGATTAGGCTGAGAAAAACTCCCTTCTTGATGCAAATAAAAAAGCTCTTTTTGATAAATATTTATTTTTGTAGACAAAAGATCTGTGCCAATAATAATTTTTTGATTCCTTGATCTTCCAATAATAGAAATTTTAAGAATCTGGGCTAATTTTTTGGCTTGATCTTGCCAAAGAGAATCAAGATTTTTATGATAAATCATTGTCATAATCACTTCTTCCCCACCTAAAAAATTTACCGCATAAAGTTTATGACTCAAAATCTTTTCTTCAAGATATAAAGGAAGTTTTGCAATAACTTTTTGCACATTAGGCAATAAATTAGGGCAATTTTGTATAGCGATACGCTCATTTTTCCCAAAAGTATTCATAGAAAGGCTTATTTTACCTCCAAATTCTCCATTGGATAATTTTTCTCTATGTAATCTAAATTCTGCACGCGCACGAAATCCCGTCTCTGGAGAGCTAAAAACCTCATCAGGAAAAAAGCCAAAAAGTTCTTTAAATTTTTGTGATTTTTGCTGTAATTGTGTTATATAGTCCTCTTTGACTTGACAGCCTCCGCAAATCTCAAAATGCTCACAATTCACTCTTTCTCACCATTTCTAATTGTTCTTAAATAGCCATTTTCACTCATCATAATATAAAGTTGTCCTAAAATTTCTTTTTTTCTATCTTCATCTAAAAGTGCAGAATCATCAATTCTATGTTTCAATCTTCGCTCAATTTCTTTGGTGTCATAATCTAAATCATCAAGTACATCTAATACATTTTGCGCTTCAAGCAAATTAACAATCTCATAACCCTTATCATTTAAAACAACACTAAATTCTGTAGGATGTGTAAAAAGATTATGTCGCATTCCAAGCACTTCCTGATATGCACCGACCAAGAAAAATCCCAAAAAATATTCTTCTTTTGTGACATCAACATCATGCAAATACAAAGGTTTTGTAGAATCAAAAGCAATCTCCCCATCACTATCACAAGTAATATCCCACAAACTCGCACTTCTTGTTGGTTTTTTATTTAAGCGATCTAATGGCATCACAGGAAAATTTTGCCCTAATCCCCAATAATCTGGTAAACTCTGGAAAAAGGAGCAATTTAATAAATAACGCTCTTGCACTTGCTCTTGAATTCTAATAATTTCATTATGATTTTTATGTTTTAAAAGCTTGATTACTTTTTTGATAATCAAATGCACTAATACCTCAGTATTACTACGATCTTGCAAATCAATATACCCCAAATCAAATAATGTCAATAAAGATTCCATATGATCTAAACTATCATGCAAATATTCAATTGCATTTTTTTCACTCACAGTTTGATATAAATCAAACATTTCTGCAATCAATGGAGGATTGTTTTCTTTAAGTTTTAGGGCTTTTTCATCATATTCTTGAGAAAAAAGTTCCAAAACAGGAGCAACTAATACTGCATGATTTGCGGAAATAAAACGCCCAGATTCTATAAAAATATCAGGTTCTTTTTCTTTTTTATTTTTTGCAATTTCTTTGAGAGAAAAAACCACATCTCCACTAAATTCACTCAAAGTATAATTGCAATTATTATTACCTTGATGCTGAGTATATTCCACAGCCAAACCTCCACCAATATTTACTGAAGTGAGATTTTTTGCCCCCATTTTTCTCAATTCTGCATAAATATTTCCCACCTCCCTAATTGCTTTTTTAAGTGGAGAAATATCACTAATTTGGCTACCAATATGAAAATGAATCATAGTAAATTTATGCAATAGTTTTGATTTTTCTAACAATGAAATAGCCTCTAAAAGTTCCGTACTTGTAAGTCCAAATTTAGAATTAATCCCTCCGCTCTTTGCCCAAACTCCTGTACCTGTAGAATGCAACCTAATTCTAAGTCCAATATTAGGATAAGGCTTGCCCATCTCTTTTGCCACCGCAATAATTGTCTCTAATTCATTTAAACCCTCAATTGTCAAAGTAATAGAATGTCCCATATTTGCGGCAATAAAACCTAAATGTATCATCTCTTTATCTTTAAAACCGTTTACAGTAATAGGTGCATTTTTGTTTGTATAAGCCATCGCAACAATTAACTCTGATTTACTCCCCGCCTCAAGTCCATAACTTTTATGCGTAGAAGATTCCATCAAAGGGAGTACAAAATGTGGCATTTGATTGACTTTAAGGGGAAAAACCGCATGAAATTTTCCTTCATATTTATATTCTTGCATAGATTTTTCAAAAGAATAAAAAAGCTTATCTACTTGTTTGGCAATAAGATGTGGAAAACGCAAAAGTAAAGGTCCTTTATATCCTTTCTCTCTTGCATCTTTAACAATCTTAATCAAGGCAGGTTTTGATCCGCTATTAATCTTAACTACACCCTCATCAATAAAAAAATCATTGCTTGACCAATACGAAATTCCATAATCTTCCATTTTTACCCCTAAATCCTCAACATTTTATTGCTTAAATTATATAAAAATTCTTTGATTTTCCACAATTCAGACTAAATTTTTTATACCAAAACTACCAATATAAATATTTTACTTTCATTGTATTTTTACTTTTATCATAAATAATTTGAAACTCATTATGCAATTCCTTAAACACATCTCCCCAACTTTTCTTACCATAACTTCTTGCGGTTTGAGAATAATTATTACGCATCCAATTACCTACAACGCTAACATTTGACACACCACTATTATCTGAAGTCTCATCAATTGCTTTTTTTAATATATTAATTAAATGATGATTATTAGTAATTTTATCCTGCTCTTTTTTCCCTTCTTCTTTTTGCAAGATCTCAAAGCTTGTAAAAGAATTTCTATACTCCTCCCTTGATTTAATTTCCCCAAAACCTATAGCCTGCAATCCTTTAGATCGTATTTCTTGTGCCAATGAAGCAAAGTCACTATCGCTGCTAGCAAGTGCAATACAATCTGCCACCCCATCATAAAGGCAATTCATTACATCAATACTCATTTTAATATCACAGCTATTTTTGCCCCCACTTTGATTTTTTTTATTATGATTCCCCGTGATAACATGCACAGGCTCTATTGCATGGTGTATTAATACCGCATTCCATGATTTTAATGAATCGCTACGCCAATCTCCATAAGCTTTTTTAATACATAAATCTCCCACATTCTGCAAACGCTCAATTACCTCATCCACCCATCTTGCTGCAATATTTTCACAATCAATAAATAATGCAATTTTTTTTTGCTTCATCATCTATCCTTTTTAATTGATTCTAAAATCTTAAATAAACCATTTTGTGCATTAAAAATTTGTATTACGATCTCTTTAAATACAACTTCATTTACCATAAAACGCCCATCTTGCTGCTCTTTGAAATAAAAAGTATTATCCTGCATCGCACGATTCATCATCTCATAACGCGTCTTCAATAATTGCAAATCATTCATATATAATTCTTTTTCTTGTTTAAGATTTTCCTGCCATCTCTCTACAAGCAAATAATAAAGCTTCAAGGTATTTTGGTTTAAAAACTCCAAATACCGCAAAGAATTTCGCAATAATTGCATATCTTTTTGCATGTGATTTTTTTCTTTTTTTGCTTCAATAATGTTAGTCTCTAATATGTTGTAAATAGATAAAAACTCTTTTTGTTTGATACTTATTTTTTGATGCAAGTCGCCCAAAGAATCAAAATTTTCAAGCATCTTTGCATAAAAACTATCAAAATACACCAACCCCTCTTGAATATTAGGGAAAATTTCATCTGTACTATATTTTGGCCAAAAAATCAAGAATGCAAAAAATACAATCAAAAATGCCAATGCAATATCAATAAATCTATCCAAAACCAATAGATACGAATTTCCATACACCAATGAAAACATCATAATAAAGGCCATCATCATAAAACTTGCCCACAACCCATAAGGAAAAGCACGAAAATAAATAAAACCAAAAACAACCAATACGAAAAAGAAATAAAAAAATAGGCTTCCTTGTGTCAAAAATACTAATAATAATCCACCAACTAACCCGGCCAAAACACCTAAAATATATTCCTTACCCACATGCTTTACACCACCCAAATTTGGTCTCATAATTGCCACACATGCCATAGCAATCCATGCCCCATGGCTCATATTAAAAACATCTGCAATAAGAATTGCAATCCCCAACACAAATGCATATTTTACGCCATAATAAAAAAAATGATCTCTATTTTTTATTGCCTGAAAAACTACCTTCAAAGTCTTCTTATTTCTTGCTTCAACAAAGTAATCTTTCTCCTCTCCGCCCCTGCGAAAAGAATGCATTTTATTATAAATAATCTTAACAATATTTACTAAAGAATGCCCAAAATCCTCGCTATCCATCCTATCTATTGCCCTATGTTTTAAATGTGCCAAAGAACCATCGAAAATTTTTTTTAACTCCCTAATATTTGCCACAATCTCTTTTCTAATGGGATTAAAATTTTTTTCTTTTATTTTTGTGTCATTATGAATAGCATTTAAACACTGGTAGATTTCTTCAATACGATAGAGATAAAATAATGCACGCTTAGTATTTTTAATTGTGTGAGAATCTTTCATATTTGCAGCTTTTGAATTCAGAATTTTTTTGATAAATTCCATTTGATTGAGTATCCGATAGCGAATCTTAATAAAGTCACTATTGCGATGTAAATTATTTGCCATCAATGCAAGATTAAGCAATAAATCAGGAAAATATTTCCTTGTTACTTTTCCATATTTTTTTAATGACATAAAAAAATGTGTAAAAATTCCTATGGCTCCACTAATAAAAACTGCCACAATTAACTCAAATAGTGTTACATCAGCACCAGATTTTATATAAATACACGCAATCAAGCCATCAATCAAGCTCATATTTATCACACGTTGCAAATCCATTTGATAACTACCAATAATCCCTGCTATAAAGCCTATACACATTAAAAGCAAAGCAAAATAAAACGCATAAGGCAATATTGTGCAAAACAAAAAGACAATCAAAGCTGTTAGTAAAATAAATCCAACAAAATACCAAATAGTTTGTTTTTGCTCTACCAATACAACATTTAAAAAATATAAATGGATAGGGATAGATGCTGCCCAAATCACAAGATCAAAATCAAAAATTACACATACAATAACTGCGCTAAGCACAGCAGCAAAAAGTGCTTTTAATGAATAAACAAAGCTAATATATCCTGCATCATAAAGTGAAATAAAATGCAAAAAATCTTTTTTGATTTTTGTTAAGAATGCCATTTAGACAATTCCACAAAACCTAGCACAATTTTCTAAGAATCCATAAACAGGATTAGCCTTATATCCACAACCTTGAACAATAATCAGTAAATATGCTACAATAATTCCATGAAAGATTCTCAAACTCTTATCTCCAATGTTATTTGTCAATTACCAAAAACCCTTGCAGAAAAAATCCATTCTTCACAAAACCTTAGAAGAATCAATATTTTTCTCCCCTTACATATCAAAAACGCTATCCGTTTTTTTGTCTTAAAACAAAACCAAATTCTTGTGGCTTTTAATAACGAAGCTGTCCTTTGGGAATTCAATAAGTATCATACCAAAAAACTTGTAGAAACTATAAAAGAAAATAAAGAATTCTTTCCTTTTTTGCCCGAAAATTTTACGATAAGAGGCTATATCCCTCGCTATACTAAAGAATCACAACCCCTCCCTCAAGTCTTATGCTTCAAAGAACCATCAGAAGGAAAGTTCACTAATTATTTAGTCGATCCAACTTTATCGCAAATTTTTGAAAATATCAGAGAAGCTATCATAAAAAACTACAAAAATGATCACTCCACAAACTCTAAATAATCTCCCTACCACTTTTGGTATTTATCAATATTTTGATTCTCAAGGAAAATTACTTTATGTAGGCAAAGCTAAAAATATCAAAAAGCGTGTTAAAAGCTATTTTAAATTTCAAGAAAATCACCTTATCCCCAATCCCAAAAATTCTCAACGCATACAAATCATGATCGCACAGGCCTATCATATCAACACCATTATTGTTTCTAATGAACAAGATGCACTATTGCTTGAAAATTCACTCATTAAACAACTAAAACCAAAATACAATATTTTATTGCGAGATGATAAAACTTACCCCTATATCATGGTGGATTTAAACACTCCTTTTCCTTTTTTTGAAATCACAAGAAAAGTCATCTCAAAAAAAAATATCCAATATTTTGGCCCCTACCCCACAGGTGCAAGAGATATTCTAGATAGTCTTTATGACCTCCTTCCCTTAGTGCAAAAAAAATCCTGCATAAAAAGCAAAAAAGCCTGTTTATTCCATCAAATCAACAAATGCCCTGCTCCATGCGAACAAAAAATCACCAAAGAAGCCTATGCTACCACTACACAAGAGGCGCTCCACCTCCTATTGCATAAAGAAAAACTTTTAACAAAAATGCGAGAAAAAATGCAAAATCTTGCAGAAAAACTTCTTTTTGAAGAAGCAAATCTCTATAAAAATCGCATTGAAAAAATTGCATCTATTTCTAACTTTTCTGAAATTTCTTACCACAAGCCCTATAATCTTGATATCATCAGCATTGCAAAACAAACCCAAAATAAGGAACATATCGCGATTTTAATCAAACTTTTTATGCGAGAAGGGAAGATTATTGCATCAGATTATGAACTTATTAAATCAGATTATGAAATTGATGATTCTGCAGTTTTTACACAACATATTCTTAATCACTACAAAGAAAAATTGCCCATTCTGCCAGAATCAATTTTATTTTCTCAACCCCTAATAAACACACAAGAACTACAAGATTTTATCTACAATACACAAGACAAAAAACTTCCCATACAATTCCCAAAAACTGGATACAAAAAAACTTTAATACAAATTGCAGAAAAAAATGCCCAAGAACTTTTGCGTCAAAAAATCATTCTAAAAAACAAAGATGAAGAAATTTTATACTTAATTAAACAAGGTTTTAATCTCTCCCAAACCCCATTTAGAATCGAGATTTTTGACACTAGTCATCATAGTTTTACTTTCAATGTAGGAGCAATGGTAACTTATGAAAATAATGCTTTTAATAAACCATCATACCGGCATTATAATCTTACTTCAAAAGATGAATATTCCCAGATGCAAGAACTTCTTACGCATAGAATCAAAAGTTTTAGTAAAAATCCCCCACCCAATCTTTGGATAATCGATGGAGGAAAAGGACAGCTAAATATAGCTCATGAACTACTTGAAAGTGCAGGAGTAGACATTGATATCCTTGCTATTTCAAAAGAAAAAATTGATTTTAAAGCCCATAGAGCTAAAGGAAATGCAAAAGACACAATTCATTCCTTACAATATAGTTATAAACTTGATACACAAGACAAAAAACTACAATTTATACAAAAACTTCGTGATGAGGTACATCGCTTTGCTATCAGTTTCCACAGACACAAAAAAACCAAAGACATCTCCAAAAATCTACCCTATACACTTGCACAGCAAAAAAAACTTTTACAATATTTTGGAGATTTTACCACCCTACAAAATGCTCCACAAGAGCTCATAAAAAAAATCCTATCTTCAAGAGATAAAAATTAAAAATTCTTACAAATTATTTTTTAGAAGATTCTTCAAAATTAAACACTGGCAACCCAATTTTGTAATAAATTGCAAAAATTCTAAGTAAGCTCCCACAAATAATTGTAATCACACTAGCAATCTCCGCACCAATGCCACAAATTGTCAAAAGCATATAATATAATGCCGATGCCAAAAGTGACACACTTGCATAAATCTCTTTTTGAAAAATTAAGGGAATTTGATTGCATAAAGTATCTCGCAAAATTCCACCAAAAACCCCTGTAATCACTCCCCCACAAATCGCTAAAATCACAGAATCATATTTTGCCATCACCACAGCCGTCCCCACAATACTAAAAACTACAAGCCCGATAGCATCTAAAAGCAAAAATACACGCTCAAAACGCGTAATAATCTTAGGAATACGCGTAGCAAAAAGAGCAGCAATCACAATAACAAGAATATATTCTGGAGTCTTAATCCAAGTTAATGGATGATGATTAAATAAAATATCCCTTACAGATCCTCCACCAATTGCAGTAACTAAAGCAATAAAAATTACTCCCATCAAATCCATTTTACACCTACCAGCAGCCAAAGCTCCTGTCATAGATTCCACCACAATACCAATGATAAATAACACAGATATCAAAACCCCATGTTCCATAAAATATCCATTTTTAAAAATTTATACTTTTTATTTTAGTAAAATGTAATTTTTTCGCTGTAGGTTTAAAAGTTATTGAATAAAAAATTTTCATAAAATCAGAAAATTATCTGCTAAATTTTCTTGTTTGACATTCTAAAACTTTTTTGCAAAAAAATCAAGAGAAAAAAATGAGGAAAATTTTTAATGTTTGAGTAAAACAGGGAAAAATGCGTTTTTTTACGCATGAAATTCCCTATTTTACGATCCTTCATAACTATTTATGTACATAAATAGGGATATCCTGCACAATTTTAAAAAATTGAAAATTTTTTAAAATTATAAGTTAGAAAAAATAAAAAGGGGAGAAAGTTTTTACAGGCAGTTTTTTAAGTAATTCTGCCTCTAAATTTCTACAAAAACCCATTATAGCAAAACCCATGAAACAAAAGCTTTAAGGAACTTTAAGAGAATTGGAAAAATTTTTCCACTCAATTGAAAATCTTAATAAGGGAAGAAAAGAGTAGAGTGTATTTATATGTTTTTACTCTTAATATAGATTCTTGTATTTATAGTAATTAGATATAGAGTTTTAATATTTAATAAAGATTCTAAGTTTTAAAGAAAAAAGAAAAAAAAGAAATTGTTAAGTTTTAAAAGATTTGGAATTTTAAGAAAAGTTTATAAGTGCATTCCCCCAAGTGAAAGAATTGATTAAAGTTGATTATTTATTATTTTGGCTTGTTTTCAAGAAAAAGAAAAATATAAGAATTAGAGGGTTTAAAGAGTTTGAGGTTTTTAGGTTTTTTGTTTTTAGTAAAAGTTTAAAATTTGTTTTAAGCTATGCTAGAAGTAAAAATAAAAGGTTTTAATGTCTTAGAGTATTTTGGACTTTGATTTTTGTTTTTCAACAGAATAAAGTGCCTTAGAATGATTTTTGGCATGATAGAGAAATATTTAAAACTTAGGTGTGTTATAATTTTGTGATGAGCAATTTGTATTTTAACATTTTGAAATTATCAGATACTAAAATCAAAAAGAATGATTTTAAGTTTAAAAACCAAAAGATTTCTAAAATTGAGGTTGATGATGATTTATTTGAGTGGGTGCCGATTAAAAGAGCCAAAGCCACTAAACAAAGCATAAAAGATTATTTTGCCCATTTTCATTTAACCATAGAAAATAAAGAAGCTAGTCATTCCTTCCATCCTAAAATAGAAAAAAAACAAGTTGTTATAAAAAATATTGGAAATATGAAAATCAAACATCTATACAATGCCCTTAATTATGCCATACAAAATATTGAAGACAGGGGAGAGAGTGTTTTAAATCAGGATTTTGAAATGCAAAACCTGCAATTTGTTTTAAAAGAATGGGAAAAAGATTTTAATAAGCAAAAACCCCAAAATGAAGGAATGCACTTAATTTTTAGTATCCAAGAAGCAAACAACCATGAAAACATGGAGGTTTTAAAACTAAGCGTGTTCAATACCTTAAAAAGCAATCTTTTAGACTATAACTTTATTTTAGTTCCGCATTCTCATCAGAATAATCCACATATTCATTGCTTTATTAATAAAACCCATATCTATACTGGCAGAAAGCTACATTTTGCAAATAGAAATGAGTTTAGAGATTTTTTTCATCAGCTAAGAGAGGATTTTAAAAATAATCTTTATTTGTTTTCAGGCACAAGGCTTGATTATAGTAATGAGCCTAGAAACTACCTCACAAACATCGCAAAAAAGGATTTTGATAATTTTAACCATAAGTCCTTCCTATTGCCTATTTATAACAATCTTTCCAAAAAAATCAGATTGCTTGAAAATAAAATCAAGCATCTCAATCAAGATATTTTAGAATTTAATAAAAAGCATCCTCAGGAGCTAAGAAAAATCAATGAAATGCAAAAGATGGAGGATTTAAGGCAAAAAGTTATCAAAAATCAATGGGCTTTATCTAAGACAAAAAGTGAATTTGAAAAATTTTTGGAGTTTGAAAATCAATTTGAAAAATTAGCAAGTAGCCGAAGGGAGGTGGAAAAAAAAGGCTTTGTCATCAACTTTTTAAAAAAAGTCGATAGAAGGTTTTTGGATAAAAAATCAATTAAAAATCTTAAACTACTAGAAGATGAGAGGGAATTGCTGAAAAACGCCTTAAATATCGAGGGTAAAAAGCTTATTAAGTCCTTTGATGAGAGAATTTATCAAAATCATAAAAATGCCTATCAAATCAAAAAAGAACTTTTTATTTTAGACAAAATGGCAAAGATTGAGAGTAATGAAGAGATAAAACAACGCAAAGATACCTTAATGCTGGAAATGCAAGAGCGTAAAAAAGAAATTATGCAAATGATTCAAAACTATGCAAAATTGGCACAAATAGAGGAATTGCAAAAGAAAAAACAAAAAAAGCTTTTGCAACTGCAAAAGGAATTAGAATATTTAGAAAAATCAGATTCTTTGATTGCTACTGATAAAACTATAAGCCATAAACAAAAAGAAAATCTAAAACTAAGTAAGATAAAAATTACTTAGTCTTAGTTTAGAGGTTAGAAGAGTTTAGCCCCTGCTAAAAAGCAGGGATTTATCAACTTTTTAAGTGTTATTATTAACCAAATTATGACTATAATAAGTCTTAAGAGCAATTGGATAAACTCTTTCATAAGTTCGCCTCCTTTCATGAAGTAGGCAACCTTAAGAGGCTGCAACCTCTTAAGGCAACCTCTGATAACATTATACCAAAAATCCCCCTGAAAGTCCCATAATTACGACATTTTTAAGTATTTTTGTTTGCGTTTTTCTCCCTTATGCACCACTTTTAGTGGTGAAAGATTAGAATTTATAAGCATAGCTAATTGTAAGATAGCTTTGAGTATGAAGATCATAAACCCCGATTTGTGATTTAAGATTATTTTCATTATTTATTTGTTCTATATTTTGATGATTGATTAAACCAAAAATACCACCAAGACGATAATTCATTTCAAAAAGATGGTGTTTTTTGAAAAGATAGTGCAAACCGATTGTAAAATAAACGCCTTGTACCAAAATATTATTATTGGAATAACTAAACCCTGCATTATTTGTTAAAAAATTTTCTAAATAATAATCCACTTCATAACCTAAGCCTGCATTTAATCCTAAACTATGATTATCTCTATTTAAAAAATCATAAAGATATTTTACATCTACTCCAAATTTAATAGGGATAAAAGAATGGGTTGTTTCTATGGTTTTACTTTGATTTGAGTCAATTTTTTGAATAAAATTATTTATTTCATACCCTATACCACTATAAAGATGACTAGAAACTTTGATTCCGTGCTTAGCATTTGCATCGAAGTAATGTTGATACCCTAAAAGCAAGCCACCATTAAAAGTAATATTAGTATCATTATAATTGAAAGCATCGCTAGGGATTTCTGAGTTAGTTGTATATCTTAAATAATCCATACTTCCTAATTCTGCTTCTACTCCTAAGAAAAATCCATTTTTTTCTTTTTGCTTTGTGTAGTCTTTAGGGAGATGTTTTTCAATGGTATTGTTAGAATTAGTAATTCTTCCTTGTTCTAGATCTTTTTGCAAGACTTGCTGTTTTTGCTTTAATTCTAAAAGTTTATTTTCTTTTTCTAGACGCTCGATTTCTTCATCTATACTTTCTGCAAAAACACTTCCTAATCCTAAAAATACCATTGATATTGCTATTTTTTTCATAATCTGCTCCCTGTAAAAAATATTTGTAGAATTAAGACTTAGCTATTTTACTAAGTCTTGGTTTAGAGGTTAGGAAAGGTTGCCCTGCTAAAAAGCAGGGATTTATCAACTTTTTCTTAAAAGTGTTATTATTAACCAAATTATGGCTATAATAAGCTCTAGAAAAAGTTCGGTCAACCTTTTCATAGCTTCCTCCTTTCCGCTTTTCTGTTACAAAAGCGAGATTGGTGAAGTCAAGCCTATAAGGTTACCCTTATGGGCTAACCTCTGATAACATTATACCAAAAAATCCCCCAAAAGTCCCATAATTACGACATTTTTAAGTATTTTTGTTTGCGTTTTTCTCCCTTATGCACCATAAAGTTTTGCTTTATGGTGAGAAAAATCTCGTAAAATAGGTTATTATAAGGGATATAAATTATTTGTTAGGAATGAGATAATTATTGTAGGTTGGACAATAATAATTATTATCTACTCCAAAAACCGAACGACAATTAAGGCTACCTTCAGCTATTTTTGAACTCCAAAAATTATAAACTTGACAATAACTTCCTTTGCCTTTTCTGTAATATTTTTTTTGCAGATCATTAAAATCTTTGCTTGTTCTGTAGGTTTCATCTTTATAATAACCTTCATTTGCCTCATAAAATTTCATGTAATTATTATCCAAACCTATTTCATTAATATCTATTAAAGGTTCACTTCTTTCAATTTTTTTAATGGCTTTGCTTAGATATAAAAGTGTAGGTTTTTCTTCATTATCTTGTTTTGGGCGTTGGTAGATAATTTCATTACCATAATTTGTAGTTTTATAAGTCACCCTCCATTTTGCCTTTGTGATAAAATTACCATTACTCCAGTGTGTGTAATATCTCCTTTTACTTCGACCCCAACCGCAATCCTGATATCTACTTTCTTCTTTTCCTGTCAGTTCTCTTTCTTTAATCTCAAAAGTATAAGTCCCATTAAGATCACCCTTTTCTGTTTTTCCTGCCAAATTCCTATCGCTTATTTTTGTATAAGGCATAGTAATTTTTCCACTTTTGCCTTTATCAGTACTATAATCACAAGCTGTAGCATTATAATAAGCTCCTTGCAATTCATCAAATGCTTTTAGCTGTGTAGCTCTATAAGCTTCTAGTTTTTCATCATTATATTCCCAATCTCCACAAGAATATTCTTTTAATTCTAATGTATATTTTGATATTACTCCATTACTAATATAGACTTTTTCTCCTGTATTTGGATCAATGTAGTATTTTTTTACAAAGCGTTTGATTTTATTACCTTCTTGTTCATAATTAATTAATTCTTCTTTGATGTTTTGAAAATCACTACAATCTTGTGCGATTTTGATTGTGCCATCAATACCTCTAAATAAAATTTGAGTTTGAAAGGTCTCTGTAAAATCTCCACCATAACCTTTATTGGATGTGTTTTGGAGTTTGCATTTTGAATCATCTTTAAACATTTTAAATTTATATTCATTGCCAAATAAATCTACACAACCACCGACATTTTGTTGTTGGTTTTCTTTATCTATATAATAAAATTGTGTTTGCTTAATAGCAATGGATTTATTAAAATCATAACGATATCCACACAACGTGTCATCCCTAAGGGCTGGAATTTCATAACAATTCCCACCTTTATCAATAATGCTTAAGATTAAATCATTTTCCTCTCTATAAGGAGATTTACAATATTGAGAGCTATAAGAAGCAGGAGGCTGTTCATTGTTAGAAGAGGAGTCTTCCTTTCCGCTTTCAGTAATTACTGGGGGCAAATAATTTGTTCCTTGATTATTAGATCCTCCTAGACTAGGAAAATATCCATTGCCAAAGTTTGTATTTCCTTCATAAAAATCCCCATTACTTCCTTGATTTCCATGTGTGGGGGTAGTAATTCCACCTGTATTGCTAGATAAGGAAGGAGAGCTACTAGAAGAACTGCCACTACTACTAGAAGAAGAATTACTAGAGCTATTGGGGCTTTTTTTAGATTTTTTATATTCTTTAGAATCAACTTCTAAAATTTTTGCAATTTCTGTATCCACTTCCCCTGCAAGGGTGATTTTTTTGTTTTTATTGATCCATGGGAATTTGTGATTTAAAATCACGCTAGGGAAGCTAGAAAGATCATAGGGTATACCATATTTATAAATTTTTTGCAGTTCAATATAAACTTGTGTGCGTGATTTATTCCAAGTATATACGCCTACTCCCTTTGCATCCTGTTTTTTTCCATTTAAAAAAATATTCCCATAAATCTTTCCACTTTTTTTGCTTATGTCAAATTTTTTGCTTGTGATGATTGTAATAGCGTTTGCGGTATTGAATAAAAATAGAGGAATTAAAAATAACAATGTTTTCATGAGAAATCTCCTTATAGTTTTTTTATAGCTTTGTGTTTTTCGATATTGTTAAATTGCTCTTTAAAACTCTCTTTTAAAGGCTTGTATTTATCAATCTGTCTGATTTTTTGCAAGATAATATTGCGTCTGGTTTTAGATTCTTGATAGTCTTTTAGGCTTTTTTCTAAAAAATCTTGCAAAGATTGTGCTGTGGGAATATTGCTAATGATTTTTGATAGTCTTAAATCATCATTGCAGTCCTTTGTAAAGGGAATGTAAAGTTTAGGAGTGATATTTAATTCTTGAAAATACTTTTCAACTTTTTTGTAAAATTCTCTGCCATTTTCATCATTGTCAAATGCTAAAAAGATATTACTTTCATGAGAAAGTATTTTTAGATCTACAAAATATTTTAAAAGCTTTTCTGCTTTCTTTATATCAAAGTTTCCACTTGTACTACACAATAAAGTATGATGTGGATCTAGTTTTTTTAAATCCAAAAGGGAGAGGGAATCTAAAATGCTTTCAGTGATGATAAAATTTTTAATCTCTCCTTTTGGCTTTAATATTTCAAAACCCTTGCTACCAACCTGAATGTTTTTTAATGGTTTTTTTCTTAAATTTCCCTCACTATCTTTAAATAAAGGGGTTTTTAGCCTTTTTGTAAAGCCACAAAGATTGACAAATCTATAATTAATTCCCATGGCTTTTATTTCATTTAAAACATAGTTAGGAAAAATAACATTTTGATAGGAATCAGTTTTAATTTGGTCTTGATATTCTTTTATTAGGTTTTGGTGGATTTGTCTATTTTCTAAAAAGCCATTGCATAAATCAACATTGTTTAGCTCATCAAATTCTTCCTTAAGTTTTTTACTACTTTTTGGAATTTGCATTTTTTTTAAATACTCTACATCAAGATCTGTAAAATCTGCCTTGCTATGTTGTGCTAAAAAATGATTAATATTAATTTTTCGCATTTTACAAAAATTAATAATATTTCCTCGATCTTTTTCATCTCCATTCATGTTGTAATAAAGATAATAAGGCTCTTGTAATTTCTCATCAAATTTTATTGCCACCATGATTTTTTCATTCAAATCCTCATTTTTTAGAGGAATCCATCTTGATCTTAAAACTTCTCTTTCATTCATATTCATAGGCTTATAACCCATTTGCATTAATACAAAATGTAGAGGAATATTTTGGGGTCTTTTCTTCATTTTAGCCCCTTTTTAGTGATTTTTCTTGGTTATTTGCAAATTTTTCTAAAGACTTTTTAAATTCCTTATCTAATGGGGTTTTACTAGTTATATTTGTTATGTTTATATTCTCTTTGGAATTGATTTTTTTAGCAATATCAAGTAAGTCTTGATTGAGAATTTTTGTATTATGTTGTGAGAGGCGAATACCTTCTGAAATCATTTGCTTGTGCTCTTTTGTGAGTTTGGATGGTTCTTTATTTACAAGAATGATTAAAATTTTTAATTCATCATCATTCATGCCATTTTTTGCATAATGCCAAAATCTTTTTTTAAAATCAGCCTTACTCATTTTTAAATCATGATTTTCAATTCTTTGTTGTTCAATCCACGAAATCCAGGGAATCTTAACCCCATTTTCTTCTTGAGGTTTTACTTGGCTTTGTGGGGTGTTTTGCTTTTTAGATTCTAGCTCTTTGCTTTGTTGCTTGTTATTTTCTTGATGTACTTCTAAGACTTCTTCTTGTAAGGTTGTAACAAACTCTTCCCCTGCTTGATGATTTTTGATTATATCTTTTTCTTTTGGAGGGACAAGGGGGATGTTTTGAGGTGCTTCTTGAAATTGTTTTAAAAGATTTTCTTGAGGGACATTGGTTTCTAAAAGTATTTTTTCTTCTTTATCTAATCCTAAAAAATTGATCGTTCCTTTTTTTATGTTGCTTTTTACTTGATTTGTCAAATTTTTTGCATAAAGGTTTTTACTCTTTAAGATTTGTTCATGATCTATAAAACTTTCACGATTAAAAACATTAATGCTATTTTGATCAATATTGATCGTTTTCGTGATGTTTTCTTGCTTATAGATTGGTTTTTTGATTTCCTCATTCTTCCATTCTTCTAAGTTTTTATTAAATTTTCCCCAATCTAGTGGGATTGTAGCTGTATAGTAATCAATTTTTTCTTCAGGAGAAGGAAGGGAGAGAGAATATTTTATTTCCCCTACCTCTTTTTCTAAAAGATTTAAATACTCTTCCCCTGCTTGATGATTTTCTTGTTTTACTTCTTCTTTGAAGTCTTTTAAAAAACTTTGAAAATCTTGAAAGATATTTTGATCTTGTGTAGCATCAAAGTCTTTTTTAAATTCTTCTAAAGTATTAAGAATGCTTTCAATAAAACTTTCTTGCGAAGAGTTTTCTTGCATTTCACTCATAAAAGAATTGAAAAATTCTTTCTTCTCATCAAATTTTAGTTGATTATAGGTTTGTAAAAAAGTTTGTAAGAATATTTTGGGGTTCATAAAGTTCTCCTAATGGTTGTGATTAGGATTTTATGAAAATCAAAAAATAAAAAATTTCATCTTGCCTATTACAGCATAAATAAAGCTTTTGCAACAAACAAGTTTTAAATTTATGAAATATGATTTTATTTTTTTATAATTTTGTGAGACATCAAGCAGGGAGCATACTTTCATATGCTCTTCGGGTAATATTATAATGAAATTTTTAAAAATATGCAAGAGATTTTCAAAAATTTTATGAAAATTTTTTAATTTATCGCAAGTTAGAGGCTTTGTGCCCTGCGGGGAGATAAAGCTAAGTAAGATAAAAATTACTTAGCTTTAGTTTAGAGGTTAGAAGAGTTTAGCCCCTGCTAAAAAGCAGAGGATTTATCAACTTTTTCTTAAAAGTGTTATTATTAACCAAATTATGGCTATAATAAACTCCAAGAAAAGTTTTACCAACTCTTCATTCATTGGCTTCCTCCTTTCCGCTTTTGTGCTAGAAAAGCGAGATTGGTGAAGTCAAGCCTATAAGGTTACCCTTATGGGCTAACCTCTGATAACATTATACCAAAAAATCCCCCAAAAGTCCCATAATTGCGACATTTTTAAGTATTTTTGTTTGCGTTTTTCTCCCTTATGCATCATAAGCTTTAGCGTAATGGTGAGGAAACATCAAAGCATTTTTTATTTAAAAATCTTTGGGAAGCCAAATTGATCAAATTCAATTTCATATTCAGAATAGCGATTTTCATCCACAATTGCCTTGATTTCTTCTTCAGTTTTTAGCTCATCTTGGGCTTGTTGTTGGGTATTTAGATTGCGATGATATTTTCTTTGAAAATCTTCTGCCATAAGGCTACCAATTAATGAGAGTGTCTCATTCATAAAAGCAATGCCATTAGAGAGATCTTTGGTGTAATCTAATAGCATTAATGAGGCTTTTTGATTAATATCTGCATAGACTTTAGCTTGACTTTCTTCATTACTCCCTGCTGCAATCAACTTTTCATTAAATTCCTCTTTTAATTGGTTGTAATCATGATTTAGCCTTTGGGTATCTAGCATTAAGGGATAGCAAAATTCTTCATTATTTCCTTGCGTCTCCTTGCAATATATAATATTATTTTTCTTATCATTATAGACTTTATCCTTTACACCCAAATGCTCCAACATTTGCTCTTGTCGATTAATAAGAGGTTCAAATTTCTTTTGTAATTCCATTTCATCATTTAAAATCTTATGAAATTCTATTTGCATTTGTTTGATTCTTAATTCTTCAAAAAGCTTTTTATCATTCTTTAATAGGGCTTGTTTTTGCATTTCATTGATTTTTCTCAGCTCTTTATTCTTTTCTTCTCTATATACCTGCTCACAAAGCTTTTCTGCTAAAGCCCTACCGCTTAGTGTTCCTAGTGTTGCTGTGAGGTTTTGATAGGTGTTATCTGTTAGACTTTCAATCAATCTTTTAGCATCTTTGATGAGTTGAGTCTCTTCTCCTGTTTGCGTAAAAAAGATTTGCAAAGATTGAGGAGAGATAATATCCATTCTTAGCCAAGGGCATTTGTTTGCTAATCTCTTACTTTTAATCTTGTCTCGATAATCCCAATCTTTTAAAGTTTTTGATAGCCTTTTGTAATTATCCTCCATTGCACTTAAAGAACTTTTTAGAGTTTCTAGAATCTGCAATGGATTTGCAATTGAAAGGGTGCTTGATTTTAAAAAATTATTAGTTTTACTCATAATGTCATTAATTTGATTGAGACGATTGACTTGATCATTTGCCTTTTGAATCATCTCCTCATATTTTTTAATAGAATCTGCCATTTTCCCTATCATGGTTGTTTGCTGAATTTCTCCTTGCGTGTCATGCACTTCTAGAGGTATTGCTATCATGTAGCAACAAAATAAAATTATTGTCAAAAATTTCTTCATTTTAGCCCCTTTTATAAATGATGGAAAGCATTGATGATTTTTCCAAATCTCTCTTCTTCGTCAATATGCATATATTTTTGTGTTTCTGTGATAGTGCTATGCCCTAATGCCCTTTGTACTAAGAGAATATCCTTTGTTTTTTTATAAAGAAAACTTGCAAAGGAATGACGCAAAAGATGTGCCCCTTTTTTATTTTTAGAAATATTGCATAATTCCAAAAGCCTTCCACAAGCCTTGTAGATTGTTGGGTATTTGATTGTAAATAAAAACTCTCTTTGATCATTAAATAAAATAAACAATTCTTGAATATGGTTAATTTCAATGGCGAGGTTTCTAAATTTATTCCCCTTTCCTAGAATTTTAAAAATGACGATATCATTAGAGAATTGAATTTCTTTTGTTTTAATAGAAAGCACCTCACTAGCCCTAGCTCCTGTAAAAAGCAAAATTTTTAATGCTAAAATCTTTTCAAGATGCTTAGTATTATTTTTCTTTGTATCCATTTTTTTTATGTGAGAGTGGATTTTTTTTAACTCTTCTTGATTAAGAAAATCAATTTTCTTATCGACACTAAAATTAAGATAAAAAAAATTAAAGAGTTCTTTTTT
This sequence comes from Helicobacter anatolicus, assembly GCF_021300615.1. Taxonomy (NCBI): domain Bacteria; kingdom Pseudomonadati; phylum Campylobacterota; class Epsilonproteobacteria; order Campylobacterales; family Helicobacteraceae; genus Helicobacter; species Helicobacter anatolicus. The sequence goes on along the minus strand of NZ_JAJTMY010000001.1, from coordinate 28,994 downwards.
CTTGATTCCCATAAAGAAAAAAAACTCTTTTAGTAGTTTTTGATAAAGGAATTTAGAGGAATTTTTAAGATCATTTCTAGAAAATAAATAATCAACAATCAAATTGTTCTTAAAATTCCTCACATCATAGCCTATGCCTGTTTTTTCTAAAAATTCAATCAAGCCGATAAATATAGAAGAATATAAATTTAAAGAGGAAAATTTTTGTTTATAAAATAGCTTAACACAAGCATTAAGCGTTTCTTTATTCGTGATAGCTATTTCTTGAAGGATTTGCTCTTTTTCTATATAGTTTCTCTTTCTATCAAGCGTTTTTACTTTAAATCTAACAAATTCATTAATCCAAAAAAATATATTGTCTTGCAAGGTGTCTCCTTAGTTACTTTCCTCAATCTCTATTTTTTTATTACAAGACTTTGCCTTTAAAAAATCCTCATCTGCAAAAATGCTATTTAATGTCTGTGTATCAATTACATTTTTTTTATTTGGAGGATTTAGAAAAAAAATTGCTTTTTCTTGAGTGATTTCTTTGATATAAGACTCTTGAGATGTTAAGAGTTTCTGAAGTTCATCAAATTCTTGTGTAGCTTCAATGACTGCAAGGTTTTCTTCTTTATCTAACTCATTTTCTAGCTCTTTATCCTGTTGGCTTTCTCTTATAATTTTTTCTTCCAAAATGAGATTGGTTCTTTTATTATAAATTTTATTTTTAAAATAAAAGACTATTTTAAGTTTAATGGGTCTTGCTTTAAAACCGGTCACTAGGAGGAGGGCTTCATCATCTGGTAGGTTTAAAATATCTTGTGTTGTTACAAGTGGCGTACCTTCAAAAGAGATGGAAGTAGAGCCAGAATCAACTTTTTTACCCTTACTTTTTGAGATATGCTTCCTTGTATAATTTCCAATTTCTTTGGAGATTTTACTAGCAAAATCTTCACTGCCGGATTTAAAAATGACTTTATAATGACAAATTTCATTAATAATGCTGTAATCCTCTTTGCCATAGTGCTTTGATATTAAACTTTCACTTTGAGTAATATAAATAGGGACTTGTCCATAGCTTCTTGATAATGCTGGCATCTCCATTAAAAAGCTTAATTTACCAAATCTAACAAATTCATCTAAATACCAATACACAAGTTTTTTAGATTCTTTTAAAAGCATATTTTTTGCAATGTTTTCTAAAAATATTCTAATTAAGGGGGCAATAAAATCAATATCTGTTTGTGCAATTCTTATATAAATTGTAATTTTTTCCTCTCGTAAATCTTCATAATTAAAATTCATTGTTTTTGTGGCATTTGCTACTTGCTCATAGCTAAAAACCTGCATATAACGCCCATAGGTGGATTTTATAGATCCAAATTCATCTCTAGGAATAGAAACCCACTGCCTTGCAAATTTTCTTAATGTTTCAGGAAATTCTTCTTTGCCACTTTTTGCAACAAATATTTTAATTTGTTCTAAACTCTCATCAATATAGTTTCTAGGTTCATTAATATCGCAGTATTTTAATTCTGAAATTTGTTGATAAAATAGCCTCTCGCAATCCACAAAATTGGCTTCTATGGTATTGCCATTCTCATCCACTTCAAAAAGCATTTCATGGTATTTACTTTGAGGATGAATTAATTTTTTAAAATCCCTCTTTGTGGCTTGAGAAAGTGCATGAAAATTACTCTCTCCTTGTGTTAGTATGTCATAAAGTGCAAAAAACACAAATAGATTTTTTGCTTGTTCTAGCCAATGGTCTTTTTTATCATCAACAAAAATAGTTTCTGCAATCTCATTGACAAGCCTGATTTTTTCATAATAATTCATTTTTTCAATAAGTTTTTTATCAAAGGGATTAAAGCATAAATCTGTATCTTTTGTGATTGCAACTTTTCTTTTATAAGAAAAACTCTCTCCATTCTCATCAATAAGGCTTTCTTCAATGATCTCCTCTTCCCTTTTTCTCATAGGATCAAAGATTAAAATTTTATTTTTTAAAACCTTTTGTCTGTAGCCTGCAGTAAGTGAACAAAGCTCTCCTTTGATATCTAGAACAATTGCGGAATTTTCAACACTTAAGAGATTAGGAACAATGATTGAGGCAGTTTTTCCTGTACCAGGAGGGGCGACAATTAAAGTAGCAAGAGGGTTGTGATGAAAAATATATTTACCCTTAAAAGCCCCAAAAAGAAATCCATTTTTAATAGATTTAATAGAATGTCTAGTTTTTAGTTTCATTTTTGCCAAATCTTTTAATTTGGCAAATTCGGCATATCCATGAGTTTTCTTTTGGAAAGAAAGGAAAAAAAATAAAAAAACTATTAAGGGAAAAATGCCATAAAATAAGCAAATATACACAATTACCTTCATTTTTTTATTTAACAAATTCATGATAACTATCTTTGCCATAATAATTGCTTCATTAATACTATTTAAATCCATAAAAAAATAAAGAGATAAAACAAAGCTAAGTGGCATAGAAATTAAAGTAATTAATAAAAAAATAAAAATTCTCAAAACCTATCTTCCTCTGCTAATTTTTTTAATGTTTGGCTATCTAGCTTTTCAAAAACCTTAGAAAATAGCCCTCTTTTATAACCTTCTTTTAAAATCAATCTTTTAAGGAATTTGTTATAAACCCTTGAAAATTCCACCCCCTTTTGTTTTTTGCCAAAGTTGTTTTCAAGCAATATTAAGTTTTTTAGCACTAAGATTCTAATGTCTTCTAAAAGATCCCTGCAATTTTTAATCTCTTGATTTATATGTGTAAAAAAAGAGGTGTTAAAAATTTCTTCTTGAAAATGCCTTGATTTTTTAAAAGAATTGATGTGATAGGCAATTTGATTGATATTGTTGAAAGTGGCATTTAAATCTTTATATTTCTTCTTATTAAAAGAAATAAGCTCTACCATTTTTACAAAAACATAGGAATTTTTTGTTTCATTATTGAATTTGATCAATTCTTGTATGATAGCTGTATAAGATTTATTTTGTTGTTTTGCCATTTCTTCTAGTATTTTTTTACTATTTTCATCCAAAACAATATGCAAATTCTTTCCATTAATTTTTTTTGACATTTAATACCTCTGAAATCACTCTGTCATGATTAATCTTTTTGATTTGGATAATGTAGTCAATACCGCTTTTAAAATACTTTTCCACTGCAGAATAGTCAATATCTTTATTGCCACTTGCCATTTTAATATTCATAGAAATTGCTTCAATGGCTTCTTTTGGACTATTGGCATGAATAGTGCTAATCATTCCACTATGTCCGGTATTAGAAAGCCTTAAAAACAACATTACATTTCTTGTATCCACTTCCCCAAGCAAAAGCCTTTGAGGAGACATTCTCATTGCCGAGTTTAACGCCTTTTCATAAGTAAAACCTGTATTTTCATTTTTACTTACTAGCATTTGTACTTTATTATCATTTTTAATTTCAAGTTCTAGAGAATCTTCAATTGAAATAACTCTTTCTTCCAAAGGAATTTCTTCGATAAGAGTATTGAATAAAGAAGTTTTGCCACTAGCGGTGCCACCAACAATCAAAATGTTTTTCTTTTGGGTAATAAGTGTTTTTAAATTTTGATAGTTTAATTCTAAATCACTTTGTTTTTGTATTACTTCTTCTAGATTTTCTTTGATTTTAAAATCACTAAGCCTAAAAGTGTTTTTATTAGGAATCCTGATATTTAGGGCAATTTGATTATTTGCTGTAACACTATGATGCAAAGCATTGATTCTATATCTTGTGTTTGGTATAGAACAATTTAGTTGTGGATACTTCTCATCAAATCTTAAATTTAACTTGATAGCTAAAACTTTGCAAAAATCAAATAAAAATTCAAAATCTAAACTCTCATCAATGACTTCTTTATAAGAACTTCCAAATTGTAAATATAGCTGTTTTTCTCTATTAAAAATCACCTCATTTATATTTTCCAAACCAATATATTCTTCTAGCTTTTTGACTAAGAGATCAATTGCTAACATTTTTAATCTCTTCTTGCAGGGTTGCAATTTGCATAATTAGCCGATTTAGCTTATTTTGCGAATTGTGAAACTCTTTAGTTTTCTTAATTAGTTGGTTTTTTAACTTCATTTGTTTTTTATTTTGCATGAGTAACTCTTCATTTTTTGAAAGTATTTCATCTACATTAATTTCCATTTTATTTTCCATTTTATTTTCCATTTTATTTTCCTTATTATTTTTTTGAAAATCTTTTTAGGATTTTCAGTGTTCTAATCATCAAATTCATCATTTGTCTGATTCTTTTGTAATTGATTTTCTTTTTCTTCTTTAAAAAATCTTGCAAGTGTCTCTCCTTTTTTTGGGGTTGGAATAAAAATATCTTGTGTAAGGGAAATAAAAACTCTACTCCCTTCACGAATGATAATAATAGGGGCGATTTGGATTTGCTCCCTAATAATATTTTGTATAATGCTTGAAATATCGCTTTTGCTTTGATTAAGCAGTTGGGTTGTGCTATAGGCATTTAAATAATTATTTTTAGCTTTTGCATTTAAAGAACTATTGATTGCGATTAATAAGCCATTAGATAGCGTGGATAAAGATAAAGGCAAACCATAACGCTCCCATTGGCGTTTATAAACCTTTCCAATTAATCCGCTATAACCTTTAATATCTGCTCCCCTTGCTTTTGTAAGCATAATATTGATTCCTTGTGGGGTGATGATTCTTGTCCAAATCACTTGCAAGCGATAGTCTCCTATTTTATTATTTGATCGATAAAAACCTATAACTTTTGAACCTTTGGGGATTAAAACCGCCCTTCCCATCGCTCCATAAATATTGCTTTCTACTTGTGCGGTAACCTCTCCTGAAATTTGACTAGAAATTGGGCGGATTAAAATTGCTGGAATCATCTTATCTGCGGTGATAGTTCGCAATAATTTATGTTCATTACTTCCAACATCTTTTTTATCAAGATTGCTAAAACTATCTACTCCAAACTCTATTTCCCCATCTTCTTTCTCCTCTTCTTTTGGGATTTTAATGGTTTGGATTCTGGAGGCTAACTCCCATATTCTTCTTTGTTGCTCCTTAGAGGCATGATTTAATTCAAATTGTTTGTTATTATTTTGAAATATGAGGATTTGCTGGTTTTTTCGCTCTCTTTGCTTTTTAATCTCTCTTTCTAATTCTTCTTTTGTTTTAATAATTTTCCCTTGAGAATCCACTAAATTACCATTCTCATCAATGTAGTATTCATCTTTTAATAGTTTGTTTAAATTTTCATTCGCTTGTATTTCTTGTAATAGCTCTTCTTGTTTTTTCTTTTTTAGCTCTTTTTCTAGAGCATTGATTTGCTCATTAGCCTTTTTTAAATCTTGACTGACTTGCTTAAAAGAATTCTCTTCTTTTTCTTCATTTTCTTTTTGCTCCTCTTTTTTTAACTCTTCTTGATTTTGATATAAATAATCATTCAAAGGAAATTTAGAAAAAAACTCTAAATCCTCTTCTTCTGTCTTAGAATCCCTCCCCAAGATTAATACAACCGAAAACACAGCAAAAAAAATGCTAGAAAAAAATAAAATCTTAAATTTGTGTTGAGAAAAAAGTGCTTTCATTCTCTAAACCTCACACAAACATATTCTTTTCCAATCCTTAGGGTAAATTTATCACCCACATCCTCTGCAATGATGTAATTTCCAACAATTTTAGTATTTATAGGATGGTCATAGCCATCTACAACTTTATAAATTACTGGAAATTTTGAAGCATTGTCTGCTCTATCGTATTTAAAATAAGTGTAATCCTTGTCTTTAAAAATACGCAATGCCTTAAGGGCTTTTGCCTCCTTACTTTCTTTTTTATAAATCCAAAAACTCCACCAAGTGCGGTAACTTCTTGCTTTTTGATAAAATCCTTCTTGAATTTTGCTTTTTTCTATATGGATTTTATTGACACTATCTCCAATGCTAATAAAATTTTCATCCTCCCTTTCAAAAGCGGTATAATCTATGCTTTTTTCTTCTTTTTCTTTTTGCTTTAACTTCTTATTTTTTTCTTTCAACATTTCAAGCTTTTTTTGTTTTTCATTGATTTTTTTACTATCCATATTCTCTACAAAAACCACAAGTGTTGGGTTTTTTGAATTTGTAAAATGCGTAGAAAAAAGATAAAAAGAATAAATCTGTCCGCTTTTGCCAAAAGCAATTAAATTTGTATCAATGCCGATTTTTTGCGGTTTTATAATAAGAGTTTTAATATTATCAAATTCATCTTTAATTGCTTTGATTTCAAAACCAATACTATCTCCATTAACAAATTTAACCAAATAATCATTTTGAAAATTAATGCTTGTTACCATTGCATATCTCGTGCGGATTTTATAGATTTCTCCTTTTTTATATTGGATAAATAAAGAATTCTTCATTTTTTCATGAGAATTAAAAAAAGACCCTTGTATTGCATCAAGAAAGATCAATGGATTCTCCATCTTTTCTTCTATTTGCTCCATCTGCTCCTCTTTAAAAGGATTTTGCTCTGCTTTGATTTCTTCATCTATAAATGGGCTTTTTTCTGGAGTTTGTGCTAATAAAAAAATGCTAGAAAAAACAAAAAATGCGATTTTTTTCATTATTCTCCCCCTTCTTGATTTAGATTTTCCTCTTCTTTTTCTTTTTGCTTTTCATCCTGATACAAATAGGCATCTTCTAACACCTTCTCCTCATCTTTTGTTACTCTTTTAATTTTAGAGATAAGCTCCTTTCTTTCAACCCTATTTTCTACATCAAGCTCTTTTAAGGTTTCTCTTTCGGTTATAGAATAACGCTTTACAATAAAACCTGTGGGATTTTTTGGCAAGGAAGCAAAATCAATCTCAATTTTTTCAAACTCATAAATTAATGAAATTGTATATCTTTTAATGGATTTGATTTTAGAATCCGCAAAAAGCGTAATTTCCACATCCGCAGTGGCATAAGTATTATTTTTTAATGAGATATTGACAATTTTTACCTGTCTTGTAATGGCTGGGTTTGTGTAAATACTTTTTTGGTCTGCAACAATGTTTTCAAGTTGTCTCCAAACTGCATTACTTGATTGAAGCCTGACTTCTTCCATTCTGAAATGATCATCAATTTTATTAATAATCTCGCGATTAAAAATATAAGCTCCAATTAATTTTCTTCTTAATGCCTCATTTGCAGAAATTGTAGAATCTGCTTTTTGCACAATGCCAAAATTATTAGTATCATTGACAAAGGTAACCAAATAAGGCTCTTTTGTCTTCAAGGGGAGCATGACAAAAAAAATAATAAACACAAAAAGAATGTTTAATACCATTGAAATTAAAAAGCCATATACAGAAAAATCAAAAATCTTTTCTTTGATTAATAAGAGGTAATTTGCATTATTGACATCTTCAAAAAGAGAATTTAAGCGTGGCTTGGTCTTAAAAATGCCCTTATTTGCATTTTTTGCAATAATGTCTAATTTTTCTTTTTGCAAATTCTCTTCTTGCTCTGCTTGAAGTTTGATTTTTTCTTTAAATGCCTGCAAATCCATTTCAAACTCTCTCAAAATGTTCTATTTTGCACGCACATGGGCTTTTTTTCATTTCATAAAATTTATTAGTACAAGCACTAAAAAATAACACCATTGCTAGGATTAAAATTTTCATCACTCACCACCTTTTCTTTTTTTCAACATTCCAATCCCCTTAGAAATTGCATTACTTGCTCCTCCACTAGAAATGCTTAGGGCTCCACCTATAACACTATCTACAATATTTTTATTTTGCCCACTAACGCCTCTTTTAAATCCTTGTTGAGTTGCTGCTGCAATTCCACCAAGTGCCTTTCCGCTAATTCCTTGAGAAATTGCACTAGCAGATTGTTTCCCCATTTCTGTAATATCTGCAATTCCCCCTTGTGTATTAAAAATGCTATTAATCATATCAGGAACACTTTTGCAAAGATCAAAGATGATATAAGAGGAGATGATGAGTAAAACAAAATAAAAAAGCAAAGTCCCGCCATTTGCAGTATTTGTAAAATTAGTTTCAATGGCAGTTTTTAGATTTTCAAAGATTCCACTTTTGATTTGATCGCTATTTGGCAATTTTGAAATAATCAAATGCACGATATTAAAATTAAAATATGCAAGAACAAATACACAAGGCTTAAAAAGCGTTAGGCTAATAATTTTTTTCAAAAAGACAATAATCATTCCCCTTGTAGCCTTAAAAAATCCTAGTGGCAATAAAATAATTGAAAAGCCAAGCCAAAAAATTACTTCAATGCTCACTTTTATAATGATTTGCATAATTGTAATAACAAATAAAATTTGCAACACTGCTAAAACCACAAACAAGAGAATATGAAAGAATCCAATGCCAAAGAAATAAGAAAAGCTCATATTAGAAATAATGGCATTACCCATTAGCATTAAAGTATTTAAAACATTATTGATTAAAATAATAATTCCACCAGCACCATTGCTTTCAAAGCCAAGCATTGCAAATGAAACTTCCATGACTTCTGTAACTTTTTGAAGGATAATGTCAGAAGGGAGAAAAATTACACTTTGTAGTGTTTCTAAAAAGACCTTAGGGTTTGAGATTGCCCAATTAAAAAAACCAAGATAGATAATAAACATGATGATTTTAATAACACTTTGCTGATTAAAAAACTCTTCTTTCTTTAAGGTAGAGATTGCCCAAGCAAAGATTAAAATAATTAAAACCCCATTTAAAACACTTTTTGCAATGGCATTGTCAAATAAACTCTCTATAATTTGGTATAAGAAGTCTTGACCAACAGAAAAAAATAAAGAGGTGATTTTCTGAAAAAAATCATCCATTTAAAAATCCCTCTTTCCATCTAGATCCAAACTTGTTTTTTAACTCATTCATCTTTCTCACCTTATCAGAATCAGAATTAAAAATATTGATATATTTATCTAGACGGCTCATATTGACATCCACAATTACTGAAGTCTTATCTAATAAGTTTTTAATTAAAATCTTTCTTTCATGAATAGGCGTATTGATTAAAAAATTTCTTTCAATCTCAGTAAAATTGATTTCATATTCTTTTTCTATCCTTTCAAAATTGATATGATTTTGTGGATAAATCATGAGATGACCAATGTTTTTCATATATTCTTTTGAATTTTTCACCTCCAAAAGCTGATCGATGGTTTGTAATGCCAAAACCATTACACCATTGAGTTTTCTTGCCTGTGTCAAAGCAAGCATCACGCGATCATTAAAAATTTCATTTTCTGTATAGCTTTTAAATTCATCAATAAACATCAAAAAGCCTCTTCCGCTTTCCTTTGCTCTATAAATCATTTTATGGAAGAGATAATAAGCAATCAAAGAAGCATTTTTTGAAGAATTGATAATAAAGTCCATATTGATTGCATTAAGCTTTTTATCAAAATTTAGCGTATCTTCTTTGCTATTAAAAAGGGGATTCTTCAAATACTTCTCTAATTGCATTTTAATAACACTATTAGAATCATTTTCAATCACGCTGATAAATTCTTTTAAAGAAAAAGGAATATTTTGTTTTGCAAAGATAGAATATGCCCTTTTTACCGCTTGATTAATGTAGCTAATGACTTGCAAATCATCTTTAATCCCTTCTTCTACATCACACATCATTTGGATAAAGCTTTCTAAAAATTGCGCATTCTCCTCACTCATAGGCAAAGAAAATGGATTGATAGAAAAGTTATTATTTTCATCTGGAGAGTTATACTCCCCATCAAAAAAATTGGTAAAAATACCCATGCCATTAAGCCTATCAAGGCTTAAAATATCAATATCATACTTCAAGCAATTCATAATCAAGAAAGTAATAAGAGTGGTTTTTCCGCTCCCACTAGCCCCAATAATCATGGTGTGACCCAATGATTTATTGTTTTCTCTATCCCTTTTTTTGGTATGGAAATTAAAAAAATAATTTTGCCCACTTTGTGTGTAAAATGTAGTGATAGGAGAATGCCCCCATGAATTTGATGAAAAGCCGGTAAACTCTTTTTCAAAGAGAAATAAGGAGGCGGAATTAAAACCAGTTTGAATTCTTTTTCTGACATTAAACTTCTCATTTTCTGGAAAAAATGATAAATAACTTGCTAATAAATTAATAGTCTCCTTTACTCCTACAAAGCCAAATCTTCTTAAATCTGTAATGATGAAGTTTGTAGATTCTTGCAGGGCTTCTTTACTTCTTGCAATAGGTAAGATATTAAAAGAAACATAATTAATTCCCACTCTTTCTGCAGAAACCATCCCTTTTAATTCACTTAACTCATCTCTAGCAATGCTTGGAGCACTCTTAATAGCATTAGTAAGCTTTAAGATTGCTTTATCTTTATTAAGATTTTTTAGAGTATAAATCAAATCAAATTCAAGGTTTTGGTGCAGGAGGTTTGAAATAGGGAGAGATTCAATTACATCAGTATCATAGTTTTTAATAGCAATAATGCTTTTATAGATTTCTTGTTCATGATTTTTTTGCAAAAAATAATCTTTATTAAACTCTACACTACTTGCAATATAGCTATCTGTTAAAATGCTTTGTTTTGCCCTCAAAGGAAAATTTATTGCAAAACCATTGATATATTCTGCAAAAATAGAAAGCACCTCATTAGCCTTCAATGCCCTTGGATGAAATCTTTCAAGATTTTGCATTAATGCTTCTCTTGCATTTTTTAATTCGACTTCTTTATTGTTGTAGGTTACATTATTTAGCGTTGATTCTGTTAAAATCCTCTTTTTCTTTTCTAATGACCCTTTTATGGAGCTTATAGTCTCTAAAATCAAAAAATAGCGATTTTCATAATAGACTTGGTTATCTCTCCATTTATCCACCACATTTTTTGCATAAAAGCCTAAATTCTCCAATTCTTCATTCTTTAAGAAATGTTTGCGTCTTTTAATCAAGATTTTTAAATTTAAGTCCCCAATTGAATTAAATGCAACAATTTTTTCGGCAAAAGAAGCATTGATGATTTCATCTGTTGCAAAAGAATAACTCATTCCATTAAGTTCAATGCCACAAACTAAATTCTCTTTTTTTGTGATCAAAAAATCTTCATTAAAAAGCCCTAATATGTTGTTTTCATTCGCCATAGATAGGGTTTTTGGAGCAAATTTATAAAGCAAACTTTCTAAAAAATTCAATGATTTTCCTTTCAAGGGTAAAAAATAGAGCGATTGCTTTTTGGAAATAAATCAATTGTCTTTACAATCAAAATTTCAAAAAAGTCCTCATCAAAAAATTCGGCAATATAAAGTGTGATGATGCTAATAAGGGTGATAACTAGAAGCATCAAAACACTATATTGAATCAGGATAAAAACGCCCCAATTTCCATAAAGTGCTACAAACCACGCCATAAAACTCAATCCAAAAAACTTTCTTTTTTTGGATAGGTCTCTGTAGTTTGTAGAATTTGTTTTGATGACAAACATTAAAAGAACCCTACAATCCAACCAGCTAAGGAGGAAGCACCCAAAATTACAGAGAATGCGATAACTACCATAATTAGGCTAGGAGTAATTTGAGCGAGATTATCTCTATTTTTCAAAATATAAATTCCAAATGCCGCAATCACAATAGCCATAATTCCTATAAATTCCGGTGTTTTAGTAAAACCTGTGATGTTATCTACAAGACTTTTAAAATCCGCATAAGATGTACTAAAAGTCACTAATAAACAAATAATTATTCTTTTAAAAATAGTTTGCATGAAAATATCCTTTATTTGGTTTTTCTTTTATTTCAAAATAATTCAAAATTGAATCTGAAACTCTTTTTTTAATAATTCCTCTATAGAATTTACATGTTGTTTTTGGCAGCCTTCTTCCTGTCAAGTCTTCATATTTAAATGAAACAATTTCATTATCACCTCCAAACTCTAGCATTGCACTATTTAGTTCTTGTATCCTATATTTCTTATCGTATTTTATGGGTGATAAGAGATCCCATTCCTGCTCTTCTAAGAGATTTTTTCTTAGAAGATTTGCATTGTTTTTTAATCGAAGTTTGTAATTTTTAAACCCAATTGCAATGGTTTTGAAAATCAACGCCACATTGCGGTATAGACGAGATTGTGTATTTCTTTTTTCTTTATCTTGTGTCTTAATCTTCCATTCCCTTGTTTCTCTGAATGAAAGGAGTTCAACAATGACTTTTCCACACTTTCTGTAATGTTTTAAAAATCCATAGCCTTCTAGGTTCTCTAACCAGTTTTTAAGGGTTTTCTCACAGATATCCAAAAGTAAAGAAAACTCACTCAAGCTAATAAAATACTTCTTTTTGTCCTTATCCATGGGCTTTGCCTTTTTAAGTAAAATATCCAATAATACGATACTTGAGCCTAATTCTTTAAGTGCCAAAATCTCATTAATCTCTAAATCCTTGAATAACATTCTTGCTCCCTGCTTGATGTCTCAGCTTTCTTTAAACCAAGGAAAAAATCAATTTAAATGTAGTAAAATTAAAAAAAAATTCCTATATCTACAACAAAGGTTAATCATGAAAAAAGTCATTACAAGATTTGCACCTTCCCCTACTGGACATTTACACATAGGAGGTCTGAGAACCGCACTTTTTAATTATCTCCATGCTAAAGCACATGGCGGGGAATTTAGGCTGCGTATTGAAGACACTGATCAAGCAAGAAATTCCGAAGCCGCGACAAAAGCAATTTTGCAAGCATTTAACTGGGTAGGATTACAATATGATAAAGAAGTAATTTATCAATCAAAGCGTCTAGAACTTTACCAAGAATATATCCAAAAACTCATTAATGAGGGCAAGGCATATTACTGCTACATGAGCAAAGAAGAATTAGATGCACTAAGACAAGAGCAAGAAAGAAATAAACAAACCCCACGCTATGACAATCGTTATCGTGACTTTACAGGCACCCCTCCTAGCAATGTGCAACCTGTTGTGAGAATCAAAGCCCCACTAAGTGGTGTAATCACTTTTGAAGATGGCGTAAAAGGCTTTATGCAATTTCAAGCAAGCGAGGTAGATGATTTTATTATTGCAAGAAGTGATGGCACCCCAACTTATAATTTTGTAGTAGCAATTGATGATGCATTAATGGGCATTACAGATGTTATTCGCGGAGATGATCATCTTAGCAATACCCCTAAACAAATTGTTGTATATCAAGCATTAGGTTTTGAAATTCCAAAATTTTATCATGTGCCTATGATTTTGGGTAGCGATGGTGCAAAACTTAGTAAAAGACATGGTGCAATGAGTGTTATGGAATACAAAGAATTAGGCTATCTCCCTGAAGCATTACTAAATTTTTTAGTAAGACTTGGATGGAGCTATCAAAATGATGAGATTTTTAGCCTCAAAGATATGTTAGAAAAATTTGATGCTAAAGATCTCAACACCTCACCAAGCTGTTTTAATCAAGAAAAATTCCTCTGGCTCAACCAACATTATCTCAAAGAAACTCCTACACAAAAATTAGAATCCTTATTAAATATTCTACCTCCCTTACAAAATGCACAAAAAGAAGTCTTATTTCAAGAGCTAAAAAATCGCTCCCAAACACTTATAGAATTTCAAAACCAATGTACAGAAATCTTCACAAATCCACAAAATTATGAAGAAAAAATGCTCAAAAAATATACCCCAGAAATTAAAGATCTCCTTGAAAAATTTATAATATTTTTGCAAGAAAGGGAATTTTCTTCTCTCATTCAAATACAAGAATCTTTACATGAATTTTGTGAAACAATGCAAATAAAAGCTGGCACATTAATGCCAAATCTACGCCTTGCACTCTTTGGAAAACCCGGTGGAATAGGAATTGCTGAGGGTATATTTATCTTGGGCAAGCAAATAAGTTTGCAAAGAATCCAACAATTAACCACAAAAACCCACTAGCTTAAGCATATAAAGGGTAATGCATTCCTTGCTATACCCTTTTGCTATCTATTTTTTAAAATTCAGTGCCTCCATATCTCCTATTTTTTATGCAATCAGTTTGATTTTTTTAATCTAAAAAGTTATACTTTTTCGTTATTTTTGTGATTTAATTCTCTCAGGAGAATGGCATACAGTGCTCTTATATCTACAAAAAATACATTCGCGATATTTTATTTTTGAAAGGAAAAATATGAAAAAGTTATTCTATCTCTTCATGGTTGGCGCTGCGCTTAGTTTTGCAAAACCTTACAATATAGATAAGTCACACTCTAGCGTAGATTTTGAAATCAAGCACTTATCACTTACAAAAGTAAAAGGAAGTTTTGCAAATTTTGAAGGTAAAATTGATATTGATCCTAAAACAAAAATTATTAACTCTTTTGCAGGGACTTTAGATATTGCTTCTATCGACACAAAAGATCAAAAAAGAGATAATCATCTTAAAGCTTCTGATTTTTTTGATGTAGCAAAATTCCCAAAAGCAAAATTTAAAATGACAAAATTTGAAAATGGAAAAATATATGGGGATCTTACTTTCCGTGGTATTACAAAGCAAGTAGTATGGGAGGCACAAATTAATGGCCCTGCTATCAATCCTATGAATAAACAAGAATTTATCGCTCTTGAAATTGAAGGGAAGGTTAATAGAAAAGATTTTGAAATTGGCCTTAGCTTTGCAAATGTAGTTTTAAGCGATGAAGTGAAGTTTAGCATTCAACTTGAAGTTTATGCACAATAATTTTATAAAGAAGTATTTTTATACTTCTTTGGCTTGTTTTTTTTGCTCTTTTTATCCACTAGTCGCACAAGATAATATACACACCACAACACAAACAACATCTCCTGCGACTCCACAGGAAAATACGCAAATCTTTTTACAAAACACAGAAGAAAATACCTTAGAAACTCCACCTCTACCTACAAGTCCACAAGATTCTCTACATCTTAAAAATCTAAAATTTATCTATGGTATTGATTTTGATTTTCTTTTGGACAATACCGAAGAATCTCAAAAGTATTGGCCTACTAGAACACTATTTACAGGAAGTATTGCTCCAGAGATTGGCATTTCTTTTAAAAATCAAAATTTACGTGTAGGTGGGCATTTTATTCAAAATTTAGGAGAAAAATATCCTGCAAAAAATCTCCTTACCTTCTCTTATGATTTTACATATAAAGATATTAAGGCTTTTTTTGGTATTTTTCACAAAAAACAATGGATTGGTGAATATTCCCAACTTTTTTATCGCAAAGATTTTTTATTTTACAATCCTCTAATCAATGGAGTTTTATTTCAATATGATTCCCAAAAATACGACCTTCAAGCAGAATTTATTTTTGATTGGTATGGCGGAGATATCACAAAACGAATTGATGAGTTTTTAACACAAGGTTTTTTAAAAAAATCCTTTTTTAATAAAAAATTATTTTTCGGTGGTTCATTTTTACTTTATCATTTTAAAAATGATGAATTTTTAAACCTTGATGGTGGAAATTTTGATACTTATTTGCTAGATCGATTTTATTATGAACTTTTTATTGGCTCCAATCTCCAATCTCTCACTCCATCTATGGATAAACTTCTTTTTAAGTTTAGCAATCTCTCTTCACTTGAGCGAAAAAGACGATTATCTACAGGCCTTGACCCCTTTAGCAATCTCCTTGGTTGGCAGTTTGATTTTCAAGCTCAATACAAAGGTTTTGGCTTTGAAAATAGTCTCTATTTTGGTAAAAATCAATACAAGTATTTTTCAACCTACGGGGAAGATTTTTATGCTGGTCTCCCTTTTTATCAATCTCCACTCTTTGATCGTGCAGAAATTTATTATGAATACAAAAATGATTATTTAACAGGTAGATTTAGTTTTATTTTACATTTCACTCAAGATGCTCTTGCTTATCAACAAATGCTATCCCTTAGCCTTGATACGCATAAACTTTTTAGATTATTGTTACGCAAATAAATTTTTGGTAAAATGATAAAAAATTATTATTCAGGAACAACAAGAAATGATGAAGGGTTTTAAAATTTTTAGTGGAACGGCACATGTTGAGTTTAGCAAAGATCTAGCAAAGCATCTTGATGGAATCGTCTCCAAAGCTAGCATTAGCCGATTTAGTGATGGGGAGATTAGCGTTCAAATTTCAGAATCTGTAAGAGGTAAAGATATTTTTATTATCCAACCTACCTGTGCCCCTACAAATGATAATCTCATGGAATTACTTATCATGGCTGATGCCTTTAGAAGAAGCTCAGCAAACTCCATTAATGCAGTTATCCCATATTTTGGCTATGCACGCCAAGATAGAAAAGCAGCACCAAGAGTACCCATTACCGCCAAACTTGTAGCAAATCTCATCCAAAGTGCAGGAATTAATCGTATTATCACAATGGATTTACATGCTGGACAAATCCAGGGATTTTTTGATATTCCTGTAGACAATCTTTATGGCTCCATTATTTTTAGGGATTATGTACGCTCCAAAAATCTCAAAAATCCTATCATTGCAAGCCCTGATATCGGTGGAGTTTCAAGAGCTAGATATTTTGCCGATCAATTACATCTTGATCTTGTTATTGTAGATAAAAAAAGAGAAAAAGCTAACGTTAGTGAAGTAATGAATATTATAGGAGATGTCACAGGAAAAGATGTAATTTTGGTTGATGATATGATTGATACTGCCGGAACGATGTGTAAAGCAGCAGATGTTTTAAAAGCAAAAGGAGCAAACTCCGTAATGGCTCTAGGAACACATCCTGTTTTAAGTGGTCCTGCCATCCAAAGAATCCAAGATAGTGCACTTGATGAAGTTGTAGTGAGTAACTCTATCCCTCTAAAAACACCATGTTCTAAAATCACAGTTTTAAGTGTGGCACCATTATTTGCAGAAGTTATCCGCAGAATCCATTATAACGAAAGCGTAAATTCCCTTTTTATCTAAGGAATAACATGATCTTGCAACACGAAATTCCTCAAGGTGGAAAACTTTATTTCAGTAAAAGTGCAAAACTCAAACGCAATATCGAAAGAAGTGCGAGTGAAGTTTTTTACAACAATGGATTTGAAGAGATTCTCACCCCTTCTTTTTCTTTTTTGCAACATCAACAACTTTTTAGCGATCGTGAGATTTTACGCCTTAGCTCTGAAAATAATCAACAAATATCCCTACGCTATGATAACACTATTGATACCATTAGAATCATCACTAAGCGCCTCATGCGAAGTACAGGAGCTAAAAAGTGGTTTTATATCCAACCTGTTTTTAGCTATCCTAGCAATGAAATTCATCAAATTGGTGCAGAATGCCTAGAAAAAGAATCTTTCAATCTTCTTTTAGAAATAAGTACACAGCTTTTTAAAATTTGGGGAATTCAACCTCATATACAGCTTTCCAATACAAATATCATGCAACTTTGCTCACAAGAGCTCAATTTAAACCCCACAGAGATTTTAAATACCCAAGTTGATCATCTCTTAAAAAACCCACTTTTAGCTCAACTTTTAAAAATCCAAACCCCACAAGATTTACAAAATTTCATACAAGAAAAAGCCCCCGCATTCCTAAAAAATGAGTTACAAAAATTATTAGAGAGTGCAAAAAGTATTAAATATGATAATATTATCATTTCAATTATTCAAGATGTGCCTGTAAATTATTATTGTGATATCACCTTTAGAGCATTTTTACAAAATATTACATTGATGCTAGGGGGCAATTACACCATTCACAATACTCCATCATGTGGATTTGGAATTTATACAGACAATGTCTTGATAATTTTACATAATAAGGAAAATCATGGCTGATTTAATTGTAGGAGTCCAATGGGGCGATGAAGGCAAGGGAAAAATTGTTGATAATCTTGCAAAAAATTATCAATATGTAGTGCGCTATCAAGGTGGTCACAATGCCGGTCATACCATTGTTGTAGAAAATAAAAAATATGCCTTGCATCTCATGCCTTCTGGCATTCTCTATCCAAATTGCAAAAATATAATTGGCAATGGTGTTGTAATTTCACTTGAGGCACTCTATGAGGAAATGCAACAATTTCCAAATCTAGAAAAACGTCTCTTTATTAGTGATCGCGCACATATTATCACTCCCTATCATCAAATCTTAGATTCCTTAAAAGAAAACCATTCTAAAAGTGCTATTGGTACCACAAAAAAAGGCATTGGCCCTGCTTATAGTGATAAAATTTCAAGAGTGGGGTTTAGAATGGGAGAGCTAAAAAACCTTGATGCATTTTCTAATAAATTACAAAATTATTATGAAGAGCTAAAGCCCTTAGAAACTCTTTACAACATCACCTTCCCCACACCACAAGAAATTTTTGCAAATATTAAAAATTTACAACCCCATTTCTTGCCTTTTATCACAGATACAACAAGACTACTTTGGGAAGCGCTTGATTCTAAACAAAAAATACTACTTGAAGGTGCACAAGGAAGCATGTTAGATATTGATCATGGCACCTATCCTTTTGTCACTAGCTCTACTACTACTGCGGCTGGTGCTAGTAGCGGAACAGGAATTGCCCCCAAAGAATTACAAAACATTATTGGGATTGCAAAAGCTTATTGCACTAGAGTAGGCAATGGCCCCTTCCCCACAGAAGAAAACAACCAAACAGGAGAGCTTATCGGACAAAAAGGTTTTGAATTTGGCACAACAACAGGTAGAAAAAGACGCTGTGGATGGATTGATGCAATTGCTTTGAAATATGCTTGCAAAATCAATGGTTGCAATCAATTAGCGCTTATGAAGCTTGATGTATTAGATGGATTCTCTGAGGTTAAAATCTGCACAAAATACCAATACCATGGTCAAATTATTGATTATATTCCTAGTGATTTGGAAAATGTCACTCCAATTTATGAAAGTTTTAAAGGTTGGAATCATACATTTGGTATCCGTGATTTTAAACAGCTCCCCATAGAAGCGCAAAACTATATTACTACTCTAGAAAAAATCATCGGGGTAAAAATCTCAATTATTTCCACCTCGCCTGAAAGAGATGATGTAATATTTTTATGAAAACAAGTCTTAGTCCTGTCTTGAAAGCCAAAAAAAATGATCTTGACAAACAAGAAGTACTTATCTCCAAAATCAATCAAGAAATTCATCAAAAATTTGATGAAATTTCTCTTTTGCAATCTGAAATGCATAGCTTTTTTACTCCACAAACAGGAACAATTCAAGATTTTAAAATCCTTCAAGAACAAAGAGCAACTTTTTTATTTCAAATTGATTTTTTACATGAACAAATCTCAAGTCTTAAGGCACAAAGGAAACAAGCCCAAAATCTCTACCAACAACTTTATAAAGAATATGAAAAAATCAATTATATTCATAATGAAGAAATTAAAAAATATCTTATGAAAATTAAAAAACAAGAAGAAAAAAATCTTGATGAAGTTGCTACGATTTTATTTAAAAAAAAGGAGAATGCATGAAAAAAATACTTTTTTTACTATGCTTTTGCCTCATTTATGCGCAAGAAGAAACTACAAACGTTATCCAATGCAATGCCATTTTTAACGCGCGTAAAGATGAGATTTTGGCACAACTCCAAGAACTAGAAGAAAAAAAACAATCCCTAGAAACTTTACAAAAAGCAGGAGATGAACTTTTTGCCGAACGAGAAAAAAAACTAAAAGATCAAGAGCAAAAACTAGAAGAGTCAAAAAAAGAAATTGAAAAAAAAGAAATTGCTTTACAACAATCTCAAAAAGAATCAGAAGAAAGAGTTAAAAAAATCCTAAAACAAAATGAAGAGATTTTAAGGCAAATTCGCGATGAATCTGATAATAAAATTGCACAAACTTATGCCAAAATGAAAGATTCTAAAGCTGCTATGATTTTAAATGACCTTACCCCAAGCCAAGCAGCAAATATTTTGTTCCATCTTAAACCTCAAGAAATAGGAAAAATTTTAGCCAAAATGGATCCACAAAAAGCTGCAAAACTCACAGAACTTCTCAAAGAAGGTCCTCCATTTGACAAAAGCAATATGCAAAATGAAGAAAACAAACCTCTAATTTAATAAAAAAATCAGGGAAAATATTATATAGTAGAGAAAAATTAAAAGGAATACCATGAAAATCTTAGTAATCCAAGGACCAAATCTCAATATTTTAGGCCACAGAGATCCAAGAATATATGGTCCAATGACTTTAGATCAAATCCATGCAAATATGCAAGAATTTGCAAAGCAAAACAACTTTGCAATTGACTTTTTCCAAAGCAATTTCGAAGGTGAAATCATCGATAAAATCCAAGAGTGCATTGGTGGAGAATATCAAGGAATTATCATTAATCCAGGTGCATATTCACACACCTCAATCGCAATTGCTGACGCCCTAGCTTCCGCAGGAGTACCAGCAGTAGAAGTGCATCTTAGCAATCTTTTTGCACGCGAAGATTTTAGGAAAACAAGCTACACAGGTGCGGTTTGTGGTGGTGTAATCTCTGGATTTGGAGCAATGGGATACCATCTTGCACTTATCTCTATTTTGCAGATTATTAACGAAATCAAAGCTCTAAAAGACGCACAAGAAAAAGCACAAAAAGCAAATGTTTGATTTTATTACACAAAATGAAAATGCACAATTTTATGAATGTGGTTATAGCTGTGATAATGCCTGGCTACTAAAAGTTAGTCAGGATTGCTATTTCATCACTGATTCTAGATATACCCTAGAAGCAAAAGAACTTGCCAATAAAAATACTCAGATTATTGAAAGTTCAAATATTACACAATCTCTTATTGATCTTATCAATTCTCTTGCAATCACCACACTTGTTTTTGATTCCCTGCAAGTTAGTCTTGATATTTTTAATAAACTTTCCTCACAACTTCGCACAACTTTAGAACCAAAACCTAATTTTCACCAAAATTTACGCATCAAAAAAAATCAAGATGAAATTACAAAAATCAAACACTCCCAAGCTTTAAATACACAAGCTTATGAAAAATTTGCAGATTTTTTACGCAATTGTAAAGAAAATTTAAATGAAAAACAATTGCATTTTCAGTCAAAAATTTTTCTCCAAGACTTTGGAAAATATGATTTAAGCTTTGATCCTATTTTAGGAATCAATCACAATGCTGCCAAGCCACATGCCCTACCCTCTAATACACTACTAAAAAAAGGAGATCTACTCCTTTTTGATGCAGGAATAAAATACGAACGCTACTGTTCTGATAGAACTAGAACAACATATTTTCATGAAGAAATTAATTTTGATAAAAAACAAAATTTTCCAGATAAAGAAAGGCAGAAAATTTATGATATTGTCTTAAAGGCACAAGAAACCACCATCAAAAAAATCCGTGTAGGAATGAGTGCAAAAGAAGTTGATAAAATTGCTAGAAATATTATAGAAGATGCAGGTTATGGTAAATATTTCACTCATAGCACAGGACATGGTATAGGGCTTGATATTCATGAACTGCCCTTTATTTCACCAAGAAGCGAAGCGATTATTGAAGAGGGAATGGTATTTTCTATTGAGCCAGGAATCTATCTCCCCGATTCTTTTGGGATACGCATTGAAGATCTCGTCGTCATTAAAGATAATCAAGCAATTATTCTTTAATGCGCGCATTATTTTTCACTCCACATTTTCCCAAACATCATTCTATAAAAAAAATACATCAAAATATTTTTTGCCTAGGAATTGGCGGAAATATGGGAGATTGTTTCCGCACTTTCAAAAATCTTGTATTATGGTTTGAAAAAAATCCTCGCTTTTTGCTCATCTCCACAAGCCCAATTTACCAAAACCCTGCTTTTGGTTTTGAAAAGCAACCTGATTTTTATAATGCCACATTACTCATCGCTACAAAAGAAAGTCTTAATTTTGTTTTCCATCTTATTTTTTATCTTGAGAGAAAATTCAAACGCCCCAGAAAAAGACCTTTCAAAAACTCACCACGCACCCTAGATATTGATCTTTTATTTTTTAATGACAAAAAAATTAAATATCCTCATTTAAAACTCCCACATCCTTATTGGAATCAACGCGAATCTGTTATAATACCACTATTGCTACAAAACTTGAACTACAAGGAGTAAGGGTAGATGAAACTTTATACCTATGGTGGCGAAACAGCTGCAGAAGCACTTAAAATCGCACAAGAAAAACATGGCGAAGATGCACTTGTTGTAAAAACTAGAGAAGTGAGAAAAAAATCACTCACAGAGGCAGGGCTTTATGAAATAATCGTAGCGGTAGAAGATGAGATTCAAACACCTCCAACGCCCAAAAATAGTATCCAAAAACGCCTCGAAGAAATTAATCACAAAAAGATGCAAAATACCTATTTCCCTGCCTTAGAATCTCATGAAGAAGAAGATGCTGTAAGTCTCCAACTCTCTGATGCAATCAAAGAAATCAACCACACACTCGCCACTTCTACCATTCCTAAAAAAGAATCAAAACCTACTAATTTTGATTTGCGTTTTGAAAATAAAATCCACCAAAAAGAGGAAGAACGCTTTAAAAAAGAACAAGCTGAAATCAAAGAATTTAAAATCATCAAAACAGAACTTGACAAGATTAATGACAAAATCAAACTAATTCAAAACATGTTTTGGGAAGAAAAATCTCCCAATAATTTACAAATTCCTCAAGAATTTGCAGAAATCTATCGCATCACCAAAAATAGTGGAATCTTCCATGCCCACTTAGATGAAATCATGAAATTAAGCCTTGAACTCATGCCTCTAAAAATGCGAGAAAGCTCTGTTACCATTAAACGATATTTCCGTGAGGTTTTGCGTAAAATGCTTTATTGTCGCAACGAAAATCTTGACATGAGTACCAAAAAAATCATGATGCTAGTAGGTCCCACAGGTGTTGGCAAAACCACCACTCTTGCAAAACTTGCCGCAAGATACTCTAAGCTTTTAGACAAACATTACCGCGTAGGAATCATTGCTCTTGATACTTATAGAATTGCAGCAATTGAGCAGCTAACGTGGTATGCTAGAAAAATGAAATTAAGCATTGAAACCGTGATTGAACCCGAAGATTTTTTAAAAGCTATCGATGCACTACGCTATTGTGATATTATCTTAGTAGATACCGCTGGACATTCACAACACGACAAACAAAAAATCACACAACTCAAACGATTTGTGCAAAATGATTATAAAATTGACATTACTTTGGTGCTTTCTGCAACTACGAAATTTGAAGATCTCAAAGATATTTACAACGCTTTTAATGCGCTAGACATTGATTCTTTTATTTTTAGCAAACTCGATGAAAGCAAAGGACTTGGCAATCTTTTCTCTCTTGCCTATGAAACCAAAAAACCTATTAGCTATCTCTCCATCGGTCAAGAAGTTCCCACAGATCTCAATGTAGCTTCTAACGACTACCTTGCAGACTGCCTCCTCGATGGTTTCTATAATCCAAACAAAGGTAGACAATGAACGAAAATCAAGCAAGCAAACTCGAACAACTCCTTGATGGAAACAAAAAACTCCATTCCACAAAATTTATTGCCATTACAAGCGGTAAAGGTGGTGTAGGCAAATCTACAATCAGCGCAAACCTTGCCTATACTCTTGCCAAAATGGGGTATAAAATCGGAATCTTTGATGCAGATATTGGTCTAGCAAATCTTGATTTGATTCTAGGTGTGCGAACGCAAAAAAACATTTTACATGTTTTTAAAGGTGAAGCAACTTTTGATGATATTATTTACCCCGTGGAAAAAAATCTCTATCTTATCCCAGGAGATAGTGGTGAAGAAATCTTAAAATATGCAGAAAAAAATAATATTCTTGAGAATTTTGCATCAGAAAGTATGATTTTTGAAGCCTTTGATTATGTAATCGTAGATACTGGTGCAGGAATTAGTGCCACAACACAGGCATTTTTAAATGCGTCAGATTATGTAATAATCATCACCACCCCAGATCCATCTGCCATCACAGATGCCTATGCTACTATCAAAATCAATTCTAAATACCGCGATGAAATTCTCCTTGCCATCAATATGGCTACACGCTCCCAAGAAGCACTCAATATTTTCAATAAAATCCAAAGCGTTTCATCTAAAAATATGCCACATTTAAAATTATTTTATCTTGGACATTTTTCAAATAGCAACAATGTCAAAAACTCCACAAAATACCGCGAACTTCTCTGTAAAACAGAACCATATAACGCTTTTAGTATCGCAATGGAAGATATTGCTAGACAACTTATTTCAAAAATGGAACACAATGTGCTTAATTCTCCAAAAGCAAGCCTTGGTAGTTTTTTCAAAAGGTTGCTTAGTTATCTTTAATTAGGATGAGAAATGAAGCCCTTAAATTATCTCAATCTTTCTGTTGCTATGGGATTTTTTCTAGGTTTGGCATTTTCAATCGCCAAATTCGATGAGCCAGAAGTAATATTGTTTTGGACAATTGTTTCTACAATAAGCTTTTACCTCATCGCAATGCTAATTATTTCTATATACACTTGGTCTTTAGAGTTTGACCATACAATTTTTGATAAAAACAATCTTGAAAAACGTTTAGAGTTTTTCGACAAAGAATTTGACAACAGGGAAAAAGAAGCGCAAAACATTAAACATTATTTACAAAGTTTTGACTTTAATGGTAGTGGAAAATGAAAAAAAATATTTATAATCAAAATTTAAAATATTCACAAGATGAGTTGGCAATCCAATATCTCCCTGCAGTCAAAGCCCTAGCCTATAGAATCAAAGAAAGGGTACCAAGCTCTGTTGATGTCAATGATCTCATTTCCATTGGTACTGAAGAATTAATCAAACTCGCAAGAAAATATGATAGTAATCTTAATGACTCTTTTTGGGGCTATGCAAAAACTCGTGTAAATGGAGCATTATTTGATTATCTGCGCTCTTTAGATATTATCTCTCGTGCCAATAGAAAGCTTATTAAAAGCATTGATCATGAAATCACACTTTATTACAATGAACATCAAGAAGAACCTACAGATTCTTATCTTGCAAAAAAACTTGGAGAAACGCAAGAAAAAATCAAAGAAGCGCGCATTGCTTCTGATATTTATTCTCTTGTGCCAATTGATGAGCAATATAACGCTATTGAAAATGACAATATTGTAGAAAAGCTTGAAAAAGAAGAACTTATTGAAAAAATTAAAAGTGTTTTAGAAACCCTAAGTCAAAGAGAACAGCTCATTATTCAAATGTATTTTTTTGAAGAAATGAATCTTAGCGAGATTAAAGAAGTTTTAGAAATTACAGAATCAAGAATATCGCAAATTACTAAGGAAGTAATCAAGAAAATCAGACGCACAATAGGAGTAAAAAATGGCTGATATTTTAAGTCAAGAAGAAATCGATGCGTTGTTAGAAGTCGTAGATAATAACGATACAGACAACTCACTAAATGAACAAGATTCTCAATATAAAAAGCAAATAACACTCTATGACTTTAAACGCCCAAACCGCGTTAGCAAAGAGCAATTACGCGCATTTCGCGGTATTCACGATAAAATGGCGAGAAATCTCTCCAGCCAAATCTCTGCGATTATGCGTAGTATTGTAGAAATCCAACTTCACAGCGTCGATCAAATGACTTATGGGGAATTTTTGATGAGCTTACCAAGTCCAACAAGTTTCAATGTTTTTTCTATGAAACCCATGGATGGCACTGGTGTCTTAGAAATTAATCCTAGCATTGTATTTTCCATGATTGATAGACTTTTAGGAGGTAAGGGTGAAGTTTATAACAATCAAAGAGAATTTAGCGATATTGAACTTAATCTACTTGATACAATCTTGCGTCAAATTATGCAAACACTAAAAGATGCTTGGGGACCGGTAGCAGAGATTTTTCCAAGTGTAGATGCCAAAGAATCTAGCCCTAATGTTGTGCAAATTGTCGCACAAAATGAAGTAGTTATCATGGTAGTAATGGAAATCATCATTGGGCACAGCAGTGGTATGCTTAATCTTTGTTACCCAGTAATCTCACTTGAGACTGTTCTCTCACGCCTCGGAAGTAGAGATCTTGTCCTTTCAGAGACAACTAGTTCTAAAAAAAGTCGCAACAAAGAACTCCAAGCCCTAATTGGTGGTGCAGGAATTAATGTCAGTGCATTTTTAGGCAATGCAAACCTCTCTCTAAAAGAAATACTAGAATTACAAAATGGTGATATTATCCGTCTTGATAGAGTCGCTGATGATTCTGTAGTAGTTGCAGTCAATGGTAAGGATAAATTTTTAGCAGACATAGGATTACAACGCTATCGCAAAACCATTCAAATAAAAGAAACAATCCGCACTGAAAAAGATCAAGTTAAAGATATTTTAGAAATGCTAGAAATCCAACGCAAAAACAAAATCAATGAAATTGAAGCAGAAGAGGAAGAAAACTATGAATGATTTTATAAAACTTTTTTCACAAGAGCTTGTCACCACTATCGAAGGCCTTATGGGCACCACGCCAACACTTGATTTTGTAAGCCAAAGCAAACTCCCAAACAATGAGATTCGTGCACCCTATGCTATCACCACTATACAAGCAAAAGGTGATTTTGAAGCTACACTAGCCATCCTTACCCCTGCAAATCTTGCTACTGCACTAGCAGATACTATGGTAGGAGGAGAAGGCAATAGTAAAGAAAATATGGATGATGACGATTTAGATGCTATCAAAGAAATCAATTCCAATATTTTTGGTGCCCTCTCCACCAATCTAGGATCACAAAAGACCCTACCAAAGCTTAGTTTTTCTTGCACAGATATCAATTTTATTACAAATGATACACCACTAACATCTTATGCACAAAATTATCATTTCAACTTTACACTAAATACCATCGATGCACCACTTTTCCTACTCACCTCGCAAGAATTTGAAAATAATTTTTCTAACCCCCAAGCACAAAAATCTCCTGCTATGCAAGAAACACCTCAAGAAATAAATCAAAACCTAAGTGCTGAAGAAATGAAAAATATCAGCATGTTACTTGATGTAAAACTTAATGTAAAAGTAAGAATCGGGCAAAAAAAAATGCTCTTAAAAGATGTGATTTCCATGGATATTGGTAGCGTTATCGAACTCAACCAACTTGCCAACGAGCCCTTAGAAATTCTTATTGATGATAAAGTCATCGCAAAAGGTGAGGTGGTAATTGTAGATGGAAACTTTGGAATCCAAGTCACTGAAATAGGTACAAAACGCCAAAGACTAGAGCAACTCCGCAACTAAAAGTCACAAAAATACACATATTACGCGATTTTTGAGATTTTTAGCAACCTGTAATTTTATTAAGATAGTTTTTATTATTTTAATACTACCGGTTTTTAAAATCAGTGTTACTTTTTAATATATTTTTTAAAAAAGTAAAAATTTCTATAAGATATACTCCTCCTAGATATTTATTTAAATGCTGTAATATACGCAAATAAGTAATGATATTTTTTATTAAAAATTAATGATATATTTTTTTAGGAGAAATGATCGTGAAACAAATAAAAACAAATAAAAACTTTTTTAATCCTATCATAGCAAGTTCACTAGCTTTTTTACTTAGTGGCTCTTTGTATGGACAAGGTAGTATTACGACAAATTGTGGAACAAACAATAATTGTAATTCTATAACAGGCGATGTCGTAATTAAATGGGGTGACACATCTAATAATGCTAATTTTGAAACTAGCACTTCTGATAATACCACCACAATTATTTTTAATAAAAGTGGGACGGGAGATAGCACCTCCACAGGAAAAATAGATACAGTGAATTTTAAAGATTCTGCCTTTATGGATAAAAAAATCTTCACTGATAATGGTAATCATACCATGACAGTGACCCTAGATTCGGGAAAAACCTTTAATCTTCTAGCAGAAAATACAATTTTTAATGCCAATTTAGTAATTAATGATACAAGTAGCAGTTCAACTCCAAAATTTACTGGAACTTTCAAACACGGCATGACTGGAAACATCAATATTGGAGCTGATAAAAATCTCTCTAATGCTAATACTACTCTTACTTTTGGAGACACTCCAACAAATGAAGCTAATACACAAAACTCTCCTAAAGAACTTAAAGGAAATATTACAATTTATGCTGCAGATGCAAGTAACAATACCATCACCTTTAAAGAAGATTTTAAAACACAAAAAATCTCAACAATTCAAGGAAAAAGTGCAATTACCTTTGAAAAAAATGCCACAATACAATCTTCTGGTGAAGCAATTAGTACAGGAACATGGGAAAAAAAAGGAGTCGCTGAAGCTACTTTTACTTTCAAAGGAACAACAAATTTAATCAAAAACACAGGAAATCCACAAGGAATAGCAATCCGAGCACATACCAATTCAGGTCCCAATAAAAATGCAAAAAATATTCTTAAATTTGAAGGGGATAACTCCACAAATACAATCGAAGGTGCAATTCTTGCAATAGCAAATCTCAATCATGATCGTAAGGGTATTAACGAAATTACCTTTAGTGAAAAAACTGCAACTAATACCATCAAAGGAAGTATTGCTGCAAAAGTAAGTAGTGTATCAGAAAATAACATTATTTTCAAAGGAAAGACTTCTAATACTATCATAGGATCTATCACAGCCAATGATGGGATTAATAAAATCTCTATGATCCCTACGAGTGGAAGTAATACCATCGCTGGAATTATTACTGCTACTGCTGATTCGTATGGAAATCAAGGAATAAACTATCTTTATTTTTCTGGAGAAAAAACTACAATAGGCAATAATGAAATCACAGATGAAACCAAAGCAATAACTACTTCAATCATTGCCAATAAAAAAGACAAGAGTACTACAGATATACACAATTTTTTAAAATTAGAAAGCAAGACTAATGAGATCAATCTCAAAGACCTTAGTGCCTTAGCAGAAGGGGAAACTAACAGAGATAAAGCTAGAAATGTTATCTCTTTAGAATCTACTAAGTCTATGATGTCTGAAGGTGGTAATACCACTCCTAATACCCTTAGAATCGTTAATATCACTTCCACTGGTGGTAGAAATTACATAGGTAAAAATATTTTAACTAGTAG